>NZ_JABWQQ010000130.1:0-259 GCF_014268555.1 Pseudomonas sp. SWRI111
CCAATAATACTGCCATTATCTGAGTAATAGATGGTAGATTGAGAAACAGCTAGAGGAGGAGGGCCTAATGTGCGAGCATATACATAAATCCCGATAAAAATGATGCTTGCGGTTATCATGAAAAGGAGCCCTAATATGATTAATAGGCGAAAATACTTTCCAGAGTTTTTTAATTTATTTACAATGACTTCCAATACATGACACCTCCTTAGTTGAATTTCCTTCTGTTTTTATCGCTTTCAGTAAATGTTAAATAGAT
>NZ_JABWQQ010000131.1:0-257 GCF_014268555.1 Pseudomonas sp. SWRI111
GTAGAAGTCATTAGCACAACTGGATCAAAAGCAGAGAAACCATAGTCTACAACTCCTGTATGTTCAGCTGTTGCAACAACTTGGTGTGTACCTAATATTGTATACCCATCTGGTTCAGCATCCTTTACAAAACGGGAACCAACAGTAGAAGTAGCACCAGCCATATTTGTAGGTACAATAGTCTGGCCTAAATGTTTTTCAGCATATTGAGCAACTAAACGAAATAATACGTCTGTTCCACCACCTGGAGGATAAGG
>NZ_JABWQQ010000132.1:0-256 GCF_014268555.1 Pseudomonas sp. SWRI111
GACATGTGCTAATATTCCAATCGTTTTATTCATTTTCCAACGTCTCCTATTCTCATATAAAGCTTTATAAATAAAGTAAATGTAATAATGACTTTTCAAGCGTAATCCGATATAAACAGAAGATAGACGACAGCCTATACTCATTTTTTTCTGCAAATTAATAATTTGTCCACCATCAAAGCTAATACTATCCCTGATAAATAGCGGACTAAATCAACAAAAAGAAATCCCCTTCCTAATATCAGCGCACCTAATG
>NZ_JABWQQ010000133.1:0-255 GCF_014268555.1 Pseudomonas sp. SWRI111
TCATATAACGGGCGCAAATACGGATCCACTTTTTCTTTCAGATCTCCTGGCAAGAAGCCTAAACTTTCGCCCGCTTCAACAGCAGGTCTTGTTAAAATAATTCTGTTTACTTTACCGCTCTTTAAAGCATTTACTGCCATCACAACTGCTAAATAAGTCTTTCAAGTACCGGCAGGACCAATTCCAAACACTAAATCATTTCTTCTAATAGAACGTATATACTCACTTTGTCCAATCGTTTTAACTCTAATTGAT
>NZ_JABWQQ010000134.1:0-255 GCF_014268555.1 Pseudomonas sp. SWRI111
GGCTAAGATAGGGGGAGAGATAATGGATTTCCGAGAAATGATGGAATCTAAGTATCGAGATCTTCTAGTGAACTATATTAAAGATGAATCTGAACAGGCGCTTTATCAAGGGCAGAAGTTTAGTAGGAAATCGATTGAACAAAAAATATCACCAGAAGATATAATCAGTTTACATAAATCTATTCTAATGGATTTATATCCAGATATTCCTGAATATGTTACAAAATCCTTTGATATTCTTTTAGAGGTCATGAT
>NZ_JABWQQ010000135.1:0-255 GCF_014268555.1 Pseudomonas sp. SWRI111
GTGTGTGTCAAGGAGGGAAAAGATTGACTAAAAATAAAGATGAAAACAATGCTCTGAAAAGTAAGAAAGAGTTATTTTTAGCTAATTTACATCAGAGACAACAAGAAGCTAAATTAGTGAGAAGAATTGTGGCAATCGTTGCCTTTGTATTGATTATTATTGTAGCTATTGTAGGGACATCTGGTTAT
Organism: Pseudomonas sp. SWRI111; assembly: GCF_014268555.1. Classification (NCBI taxonomy): domain Bacteria; kingdom Pseudomonadati; phylum Pseudomonadota; class Gammaproteobacteria; order Pseudomonadales; family Pseudomonadaceae; genus Pseudomonas; species Pseudomonas sp. SWRI111. Next base: position 189 of record NZ_JABWQQ010000135.1, read on the forward strand.
TTCTATATTAAATCAGCATTACAACCAGTTAATCCTGAAAGTGAGCAAGAAATTATTATTGATATTC
>NZ_JABWQQ010000136.1:0-254 GCF_014268555.1 Pseudomonas sp. SWRI111
ATTTTCCTCTTTACTTGTAAAACTATAATCGTAGTTATCCTCTTCATCCGACCATAGCACTCTGCTATCAATATTTTTTTCCATCCTCGCCCGTTCTTTTCTTCTTCTTTCAATTTTTTTTCTAACATCATCGTTTCTTGACCCCATTTACTCCTCTCCCCTAACATACTTGTCCTTTTATCCCTATATTTATGTAAGGAAAAAGAAAAGTATGCCTTTAATCAAGTGGAAGAGTAAATGATTAAGTATGAATT
>NZ_JABWQQ010000137.1:0-254 GCF_014268555.1 Pseudomonas sp. SWRI111
GTACATAAGCACGATTCTTATGAAAATAAGAAAATAAAAGTGCTTATAGGATAAAGGAACATTAAATTAATGAAAATTAATAACAACTAGACTTTTCGTTATATGGTTGCTATAATTTACCTATATAAATAACGAAGAGGGAATCCCCCTAGATGAAGACATATAAACTGTATGTCTTATTCTAGGGGGATTTTTTTGTTGAAAGGAGAAAAAACGTCATGGAAAGAGAGAAAAAACTGAAAGAAGGCACATAC
>NZ_JABWQQ010000138.1:0-253 GCF_014268555.1 Pseudomonas sp. SWRI111
GGCGTCCCCTAGGGGACTCGAACCCCTGTTACCGCCGTGAAAGGGCGGTGTCCTAGGCCACTAGACGAAGGGGACACGCTACCCGGAACACATGGTGTGTGTTTCGGTGTCCAGATCCGCCTCCGAAGAGTGGGTTCTGGTTTCACTCAGCCCCGCCCGAAAGCAGTGCTGTTTAAAAATTGGAGCGGGAAACGAGACTCGAACTCGCGACCCCGACCTTGGCAAGGTCGTGCTCTACCAACTGAGCTATTCC
>NZ_JABWQQ010000139.1:0-252 GCF_014268555.1 Pseudomonas sp. SWRI111
CGTACATGCTTAAATTCCACATCGCCTTTGACATTCTGTAATTCTTCTTTCTTTTCGTCTTCCTTTACAAGCTCTTCTTCTGCCAGGAATTCAAAAACACGTCCACTTGCAGCCGCTGTTTGCTGTAAATTTGTCGCTGCTTGTGCAATTTGCTGAAGAGGCTGTGTAAATAAGCGAATGTAGAGCATAAAAGCAACGATAACCCCGAAGGAAATACTGCCATTGACAGCAAGCACCGCCCCAACAATACAT
>NZ_JABWQQ010000014.1:0-170470 GCF_014268555.1 Pseudomonas sp. SWRI111
GGTTCAGGGTGTTGATCTCGGTGATATCCACGTTGATCGACTCGACCACCGCCGTCTGCTCCTCGGTCGCGGTCGCCACCGACTGGTTCATCCCGTCGATTTCGCCAATACGCTGGGTCACGCTGTTCAAGCGTTCGCCTGCCAGGTTGGCGATCTCGACGCTGTCCTGGCTGTGACGCTGACTGTCGCTCATGGTGCTTACCGATTCACGGGCGCCGACCTGCAGCTCCTCGATCATCGTCTGCACCTGCTGCGCCGATTCCTGCGTGCGGTGCGCCAGGTTGCGCACTTCATCGGCCACCACGGCAAAACCGCGACCGGCCTCACCGGCGCGCGCCGCTTCAATCGCCGCGTTGAGGGCGAGCAGGTTGGTCTGCTGGGAAATGCTGGTGATCACTTCAAGGATCTGGCCGATGTTCACGGTTTTGCTGTTCAGCGATTCGATGTTGCTGCTCGACGCGCTGAGCATGCTCGACAGTTGATTCATCGCTTTGATGCTGCGCTCGACGACTTGCTGGCCGTCTTCGGCCAGACCGCGGGCATCGCTGGCCTGATTCGACGCTTGCGCGGCGTTGCGGGCGATTTCCTGGGCGGCGGCACCGAGCTGATTGATCGCGGCGGCGACGCTGCTGGTACGCGAGGCTTGTTGATCGGAGTTGTACATCGACGAGTTCGACGCCGCGACCACGCGCAGGGCGACTTCGTTGACCTGCCCGGTGGCCGACGATACTTCACGGATCGATCCGTGAATGCGCTCGACAAAGCGGTTGAACGCGGTGCCAAGGATGCCGAATTCGTCCTGATTCTGGATGGTCAGGCGCTTGGTCAGGTCGCCTTCGCCGTCGGCGATGTCTTCCATGGCGCGGGTCATCACGTGCAGCGGCTGGATCAGCAGGCGGATCAGCATGCCGAGCAAGGCAATGATGATCGCCACGGCAATAAGGGTCGCGATCACCGCCGAGGTGCGGAACTCGCTGAGCATCGAGAAGGCCTGGTCTTTATCGATCGACAGGCCGATGTACCAATTCACCGACGGCAGGCCTTTGATTGGCGCGAAGGTGACGATGCGGGTCTTGCCATCGACGCTGACTTCACTGAAGTCGCTGCTGATGCGTGGAGTGTCCTTTGGATAAGCCTCTTTGAGCGACTTCATGACCAGCGCTTTGTCCGGATGCACGAGGATTTTGCCGTCGGCGCTGATCAGAAACACATAACCCATGCCATCGAAATCCCGCGCGGCCAGGGTGTCGACCAGCGATTGCAGGCTCAGGTCGCCACCCACCACGCCGACGCTCTGGCCGGCTTTTTTCGAGGCAGTGGCAATCGAGATGATCAACTGGCCGGTGGCAGCGTCGATGTAGGGTTCGGTCAGGGTCGAAGTGCTGCTGCTCTCGGCCCCTTTATACCAGGGGCGCACGCGTGGATCGAAACCGTCCGGCATCTTCACGTCCGGGCGGATGGTGAAGTGCCCGGTGGCGTCGCCCAGGTAAGTGGCCATGAACGTCGAGGTCAGGCTTTTCTGCTCCAACAGGCTGGCGACGGTGGCGGGTTCGGGATTGATGGCAATGTTTTGGGCGGCGTTCTCGATCAGCAGAATGCGCCCGCTGAGCCAGGTCTGGATATTGCCGGCAGTGACCTCGCCCATTTCGTTGAGGTAGTTATTGAGGTCATCGCGGATCGCGTTGCGCTGCAACCAGTCGTTGTACAGCGTGAACGAGGCGAAAGCGGCGATGACGATGAGAGCGGCGGCAAGCAAAATCTTATGGCTGAAGCGCAGGTTTTTGTTCATGGCTTGGGGTTCCGCTAAGGTCTTAATGTCCTGGGCGTGCTTTTATAAAGGCGCGCAATATGGGCAAAGTTGAAAAACTGATATTTCCGGCTCTCCTTAGGGAAATGTCCGACCCGAATTTCAGACGGGTCTGTCCAATTTATTTATCGGCCATGTGTCATCAAAGATTAACCATTGGGTGAGAAAATGCCTGACTCCTCGCAACTCGTTATCGGCGCTGATCCGGCCGCGCAACCGATCGCTCAGGCCATGCGCCTGGCGAATCGTCACGGACTGGTCGCCGGCGCGACCGGCACCGGTAAAACCGTCACACTGCAGCGTCTGGCCGAAGCGTTCAGCGACGCCGGTGTCGCGGTGTTCGCCGCTGACATCAAGGGTGATCTGTGCGGCCTCGGCGCCGCTGGCAACCCGCAAGGCAAGGTCGCCGAGCGCATTGCCGGCATGCCATGGCTCAATCACACGCCTCAGGCTTATCCCGTCACGCTATGGGACATCCACGGTGAGTCCGGTCATCCGTTGCGTACCACGCTGAGCGAAATGGGACCGTTGCTGATCGGCAGCCTGCTGGAGCTGACCGACAGCCAGCAGTCGGCGCTGTATGCGGCGTTCAAAGTCGCCGATCGCGAAGGGTTGTTGCTGCTCGATCTGAAAGACCTGAAAGCGCTGCTCAATCACCTCAAGGACAACCCGCAATTATTGGGCGAAGACGCGGCGCTGATGACCACCGGCTCCAGTCAGGCGCTGTTGCGTCGTCTGGCGACCCTGGAGCAGCAAGGGGCTGAAGCCTTGTTCGGCGAACCGGCGCTGCAACTTGAAGACATTCTGCAACCGACGGCCGATGGCCGTGGGCGCATCCACCTGCTCGATGCCCGGCGTCTGGTGCACGAGGCGCCGAAGGTCTATGCGACGTTCCTGTTGTGGCTGCTGGCCGAGCTGTTCGAACAGTTGCCGGAGCGCGGCGATGCTGACAAACCGCTGCTGGCGTTGTTTTTCGATGAGGCGCATTTGCTGTTTGGTGACACGCCCAAGGCCTTGCAGGAACGCCTCGAGCAAGTGGTGCGATTGATCCGCTCCAAAGGCGTGGGTGTGTATTTCGTCACCCAGTCTCCGGCGGACCTGCCGGATGATGTCCTCGCGCAACTCGGTTTGCGCGTCCAGCATGGCCTGCGCGCTTTTACGGCCAAGGAGCAGAAGTCCCTGCGCGCGGTAGCGGAGGGCTTCCGGCCCAATCCGGCCTTTGACAGCCTGTCGGTATTGACCGAACTGGGCATCGGCGAGGCGCTGGTCGGCACCTTGACAGAGAAGGGCACGCCGGAAATCGTCCAGCGCGTACTGGTCGCGCCGCCGCAATCGCGCATCGGCCCGCTGACCGAAACCGAGCGCACGGTGCTGATCGCCGGGTCGCCGTTCAAGGGGCGGTATGACAAGCCGATCGATCGCGAGTCCGCTTATGAAATTCTGATGGGCCGCAAAGGGCTGGCACCGGAGGCCGAAGCACCTGCCGCTGAGCAAGAGCCGAGTCTGGCTGACAGGGCTGGAGAATTCCTCGGCACCGCGGCAGGGCAGGCGTTGAAATCAGCGATGCGCCAGGCAGCGAATAACCTGGGCAAGCAACTGGTGCGCGGCTTGATGGGCTCCCTGCTCGGCGGCAGCAAACGCCGCTGATCTCAGGACAATCGGAGGTCAAAACTGTGGGAGCGAGCTTGCTCGCGAAGGGGGCGTGTCAGATAACCCATTCGTTGAATGACACAGCGCATTCGCGAGCAAGCTCGCTCCCACAGGGGATGGGGGATGTTTGGCTAGAGGTCAGGTCTTGGCCTTGGCATGCGCCGCCAGGCGCTCCAGCGCCGCACGCAAGCCCGGATCACTGATCCCGTCCGCCGTCGCCTGAATGGTCGCCGCCGCATCCGTCGACAGGTCCATCGTATGCCCGGCGGCACCGTGCTGGACAGTCGGCGGCTGCACCTTGAACAGAATCCGCGTCAGGCTGGCGAACTCGTCGAACATCTGCAGTTGCCGTTGCAGCCGTTTTTGCTGATAGCGCAGGCGAGTGGCCCAATGACCATCGGTGACAATCAGCAGCAGACTGCCTTCGCGCCACGAAGCTACGTGGCAATGTTCGCGTGCGGCCGGTTGTAGCTGGCTTTCGAGCAGGCGCTGCAAATGCCCCAGTCGTTGGGCATGGCCGAGAATGGCTTTGAGCGGCTTGGCTTCGCGTAGCAGAACGGCGGGTGCTCTGGCCGTGAGAGGGCGAAATGCCATGATCGAACACCTGAAGTAACAGAGGCGCCATGGTAGCAGAAAGCGACGGAACCACTCGCCCATTGCTTTTGTCCCTGCTTTGCTCATTAAATCAATGACTAACTTCTTGCCCGAGCGGGTTGAAGTTGAGCAAAACGCCCCTATTTTAAGTGAGCCCCGTCAAAGCGCAGTGCCAGCATCGTGGAACATCGCCACTTTCCTCACCACCGTTTCCGGGTAGAATGCTCGTTCGCATGCGGCCATGAGGGCTGCACGGGCGACTCACGGGGCCGCCCTCCATCCCTTTAGTGTGGAAGATCCTGCCGATATGTTTGCGCCTTTGTTAAAGAAACTTTTTGGAAGCAAGAACGAGCGTGAAGTCAAACGCATGCTCAAGACGGTGCAGCTCGTCAATGCCTTCGAAGAGCAAATGGTGGCCCTTTCGGACGATCAATTGCGCGCCAAGACCGCAGAGTTCAAGGCCCGTATCGCCAAAGGGGAAACCCTCGACAAGCTGTTGCCGGAAGCCTTCGCCGTCGCCCGCGAGGCCGGCAAGCGCGTCATGGGCATGCGCCACTTCGACGTGCAACTCGTCGGCGGCATGACCCTGCACGAAGGCAAGATTGCCGAAATGCGCACCGGTGAGGGCAAGACCCTCGTGGCTACCCTGGCTGTTTACCTCAATGCACTGTCCGGCAAGGGCGTGCACGTTGTGACCGTGAACGACTACCTGGCCCGCCGTGACGCCAACTGGATGCGCCCGCTTTATGAGTTCCTCGGCCTGACCGTCGGCGTCGTGACGCCGTTCCAGCCGCCGGAAGAGAAACGCGCCGCCTACGCCGCCGACATCACCTACGGCACCAACAACGAATTCGGTTTCGACTACCTGCGCGACAACATGGCGTTCAGCATGGATGAAAAATTCCAGCGTGAACTCAATTTTGCCGTGATCGACGAAGTCGACTCCATCCTCATCGACGAAGCGCGTACCCCGCTGATCATCTCCGGTCAGGCCGAGGACAGTTCCAAGCTGTACATGGAGATCAACAAACTGATCCCGCAATTGGAACTGCACGTCGAAGAAGTCGAAGGCGAAGTCACCAAGGCCGGTCATTACACCGTTGACGAGAAGACCCGTCAGGTCGAGCTCAACGAAGCCGGTCACCAGTTCATCGAAGACATGCTTACCCGCGTCGGCCTGCTGGCTGAAGGCGAGAGCCTGTACTCGGCACACAACCTGGGCCTGTTGACCCACGTCTATGCCGGTCTGCGTGCGCACAAACTGTTCAACCGCAACATCGAATACATTGTGCAGGACGGTCAGGTCGTACTCGTCGACGAACACACCGGTCGTACCATGCCGGGCCGTCGCCTCTCCGAGGGCCTGCACCAGGCCATCGAAGCCAAGGAAGGCCTGAACATCCAGGCCGAGAGCCAGACCCTGGCCTCGACCACCTTCCAGAACTACTTCCGTCTGTACACCAAGCTGTCCGGCATGACCGGTACCGCCGACACCGAAGCGTTCGAATTCCACCAGATCTACGGTCTGGAAGTCATGGTCATTCCGCCGAACAAGCCGTTGGCGCGTAAAGACTACAACGACCTGGTCTTCCTCACCGCCGAAGAGAAATACGCGGCGATCGTGGCCGACATCAAGGAAAGCATGGCGGCCGGGCGTCCGGTGCTGGTCGGTACAGCGACCATCGAGACGTCCGAGCACATGTCGGCACTGCTTGTGAAAGAAGGCATCGAACACAAGGTTCTGAACGCCAAGTTCCACGAAAAGGAAGCCGAGATCATCGCCCAGGCCGGTCGTCCGGGGGCACTGACCATCGCCACCAACATGGCCGGTCGTGGTACCGACATCCTGTTGGGCGGCAACTGGGAAGTGGAAGTCGCTTCGCTGGAAAACCCGACACCTGAGCAGATCGCCCAGATCAAGGCCGACTGGCAGAAGCGTCACCAGCAAGTGCTGGAAGCCGGTGGCTTGCAGGTGATCGCGTCCGAGCGTCACGAATCGCGCCGTATCGACAACCAGCTGCGTGGCCGTGCCGGCCGTCAGGGTGACGCCGGTTCGAGCCGCTTCTACCTGTCGCTGGAAGACAGCCTGATGCGCATCTTCGCCTCCGACCGGGTGAAGAACTTCATGAAAGCCCTGGGCATGCAGCCGGGCGAAGCGATCGAACACCGCATGGTGACCAACGCGATCGAGAAGGCGCAGCGCAAGGTGGAAGGCCGCAACTTCGACATTCGCAAGCAACTGCTCGAGTTCGACGACGTCAACAACGAACAGCGTAAAGTGATCTATCACATGCGTAACACGTTGCTGGCCGCCGACAACATCGGCGAAACCATCGCCGATTTCCGTCAGGACGTGCTCAACGCCACCGTCAGCGCGCACATTCCGCCGCAATCGCTGCCAGAGCAGTGGGACGTGGCCGGTCTGGAAGCGTCGATCGAAAGCGATTTCGGCGTGAAACTGCCGATCCAGCAATGGCTTGACGAAGACGATCACCTGTACGAAGAAACCCTGCGCGAGAAGCTCATGACCGAGCTGATGGCGGCGTACAACGAGAAAGAAGATCAGGCCGGTGCCGAGGCGCTGCGCTCGTTCGAGAAGCAGATCGTCCTGCGCGTACTGGACGACCTGTGGAAAGACCACCTGTCGACCATGGACCACCTGCGTCACGGCATCCACCTGCGTGGCTACGCGCAGAAGAACCCGAAGCAGGAATACAAGCGCGAGTCGTTCACGCTGTTCTCCGAGCTGCTGGATTCGATCAAGCGCGACTCGATCCGTGTGCTGTCGCACGTTCAGGTGCGCCGTGAAGATCCGGAAGCCGAAGAGCAACGCCTGCGTCAGGAAGCCGAAGCACTGGCCGCGCGCATGCAGTTCGAACACGCCGAAGCGCCAGGGCTTGATCAGCCGGAAGCACTGGGTGAAGAGGTCGATGTGGCCCTCGCCGCCGCTGCCCCGGTTCGTAACGAGCAGAAGCTGGGCCGCAATGAACTGTGCTTCTGCGGTTCGGGCAAGAAATACAAGCATTGCCACGGGCAGATTCAGTAAACCCGTTTCAATCGCTGAACACCCGCGCCGCGACCGGCTTCTGCCGTCGCGGCGTTTTGCCATTTACACCACCGTCCTTTCCCGTGGCGGTGCTGACATCATTGAGTAAGGAGCGCATTCATGGCTGTTGGTCTTGGTCCTTTGCCAACGTTGCACCCGGTTGCCGGTTTTGAACTCGGTATCGCCTCGGCCGGCATCAAGCGCCCGGGGCGCAAAGATGTCGTCGTGATGCGTTGTGCCGAAGGCTCGACCGTGGCGGGCGTGTTCACGTTGAACGCCTTTTGTGCCGCACCGGTGATTTTGGCGAAAAAGCGCGTGCGAAACGCCGTGCGCTACCTGCTGACCAACACCGGCAACGCCAATGCCGGCACCGGCGAGCCGGGCCTGGCCGCGGCCGAGCGCACTTGCGCGAAACTGGCCGAACTGACCGGCGTCGACGCCAGCCAGATCCTGCCGTACTCCACGGGTGTCATCGGCGAGCCGCTGCCGGTCGAGAAGATCGAAGGCGCGCTGCAAGCGGCGCTGGACGATCTGTCGGAAAACAACTGGGAAGCTGCCGCCACCGGCATCATGACCACCGACACCCTGCCCAAGGGTGCCAGTCGCCAGTTTCAGCATGATGGCGTGACCCTCACCGTCACCGGCATCAGCAAAGGCGCGGGCATGATCCGCCCGAACATGGCGACCATGCTCGGCTACATCGCCACTGACGCCAAAGTCTCGCGCGATGTGCTGCACAACCTGATGCTCGACGGCGCGAACAAGTCGTTCAACCGCATCACCATTGACGGCGATACTTCGACCAACGATTGCTGCATGTTGATCGCCACCGGCAAAGCCGCGCTGCCGGAAATCACCCGCGCTGAAGGCGAGCTGTTCGGCAAGCTGAAACAAGCGGTGTTCGAAGTGTGCATGGACGTGGCCCAGGCCATCGTGCGTGACGGCGAAGGTGCGACCAAGTTCGTCACCGTGCAAGTGAACGGCGGCGGCAATCACCAGGAATGCCTGGACGTCGGTTACACCGTGGCGCACTCGCCGCTGATCAAGACGGCGCTGTTCGCCTCCGACCCAAACTGGGGCCGTATCCTCGCCGCTGTCGGCCGTGCCGGTGTGCCGGATCTGGACGTGAGCAAGATCGACGTGTTCCTCGGCGAGGTGTGCATCGCCAGCCGTGGCGCCCGCGCCGCGACCTACACTGAAGCCCAGGGCTCGGCGGTGATGCAGCAGGAAGAAATCACCATCCGCATCGAACTGGGGCGCGGCGATTGCAGCGAAACCATCTGGACCACCGACCTGTCGCATGAATACGTGAAGATCAACGCTGAATACCGCACCTGATCTAACCTGGGACCGAGTTGCCTTCTGGCGATGGCGGAGTTTCAGGCAACATCAATGTTGAATGGGCCGGCCTCTTCGCGAGCAAGCCCGCTCCCACATTGATAGGGGCGTTCACAAACTTTGTGTACACCCCTAAAACCTGTGGGAGCGAGCCTGCTCGCGAAAGCGGCGGTCCGGACACAACACATTCAGAAACATTCCTCTGACGAAAAGGCGCCACACCATGTCCCTGCACCTGATCATCGGCGACAAACTCCTTTCCTCCTGGTCCCTGCGCGCGGCTCTGGCGCTGGAGTTGACCGGTGCACCGTACACGGAAGAAGTGATCAAGCTCGGCAAGCCCGACACCCGCGAGCGCCTGCTCGAGCATTCGCCGACCGGCAAGGTGCCGCTGCTGAAAACCACTCGCGGCGTCATTGCCGACTCGCTGGCCATTGCTGAATACCTGGCCGAGCAGTTTCCGTCCGAGTCGCTCTGGCCGAGCGACATCTTCGCCCGCGCGCAAGCACGCTCGGCCTGCGCACAGATGCACAGCGGCTTCTTCGCCCTGCGCAACCATATGCCGTTCCATCTTGGCCACGATGCTGCGCTGAGTCCGATGCCGCCGGAAGTAAAGGTCGACATCGAGCGCATGCTCGCACTGTGGGCCGAATGCCGTGCAGCGGCGACGGAGGAGGGGCCGTACCTGTTCGGCCGCTTGAGTCTGGCCGATGCCTTCTTCGCGCCGATCGCCGTACGCCTGCGCACCTATCAGGTGAAGCTGCCGACCATCGACGAAGCTTATGTCGAAACCCTTTACCAGTGGCCCGCGTTCAAGGCATGGCAAAAGGCAGGACTGGAGGAATTGAACCGGTGAAACGTGTCCACGTCGCCGCTGCCGTCATTCGTGACGACAGTGGCAAAATCCTCATTGCCCGCCGCGCCGACACCCAGCACCAGGGTGGTCTGTGGGAGTTCCCCGGTGGCAAGGTCGAGGCCGATGAATCGGTTGAATCGGCACTGGCTCGCGAGCTGCACGAAGAGCTGGGGATCGTCGTCGGCGCAGCCCGCCCGCTGATCAAGGTTCGTCACGATTACCCGGACAAACAGGTCTTGCTCGATGTCTGGGAAGTCTCGGCGTTCAGCGGCGAACCCCACGGCGCGGAAGGCCAGCCACTCGCGTGGGTCACCGCGCGAGAGCTGGTCAACTATGAGTTTCCGGCGGCCAATCAGCCGATCGTTGCGGCAGCGCGTCTGCCTGCCGACTACCTGATTACTCCCGGCGATCTGGAAACGCCGGCCCTGCTGCGCGGCATCCAGAAGGCGATTGCCGGCGGAATCAAACTGATCCAGCTCCGCGCACCGAACGGCTACGATCCGAAATACCGCGATCTGGCGGTCGATGCGGTCGGCCTGTGTGCCGGCAAGGCACAGTTGATGATCAAGGGGCCGTTCGAATGGCTCGGCGATTTCCCCTCGGCCGGCTGGCACATCACCGCTGCACAACTGCGTAAATACGCGGCGGCGGGGCGTCCATTGCCGGCTGAGCGCTGGCTGGCGGCGTCCTGCCATAACGCTGAAGAACTGGCGCTGGCCGAGCAAATGGGCGTGGACTTCGTCACCCTGTCGCCGGTGCAGCCGACCCTGACGCACCCGGATGCACAGCCGCTGGGTTGGGAGCAGGCGGGGGCGCTGATCGAAGGATTCAGCAAACCGGTGTTTCTGCTCGGCGGAGTAGGACCGGCGGAGCGGGAACAGGCCTGGAGCGTTGGGGCTCAGGGTGTGGCGGGGATTCGGGCGTTCTGGCCTGATCCTCTGTAAAAACTGATGGCCCTATCGCGAGCAGGCTCACTCCTACAGTGATCGCGTTCCTTCAGTTGGAATACGGTCGAATGTAGGAGTGAGCCTGCTCGCGATAGCCTATCTTCAAACGCTACGAATCTTAAGGCTTGGCCGCCGGCTGCCACAAAATCTCCGCCACCCCCTGCCGCCGCGCAATCACCCGCGCCGCGACAAACAGCAAATCCGACAGCCGATTGATATACGCCAGCCCAACCCCGGCGAACGGTTCAATCGCATTCAAGTGCTGACAGCGTCGCTCGGCGCTTCTCGCCAGGCTGCGACACACATGGGCCTGGGCAATCAGCGTTGAACCGCCCGGCAAAATGAAATTCTCCAGCGGCCCCAATTCTTCATTCCACTCATCGATCGCTGCTTCCAGCCGTTCGATTTCGGCCTCGGTCAGCGCCTGATACGCCGGCATCGCCAGCTCGCCGCCCAGATCGAACAAGCGGTGCTGACACGGCGCCAACACTTCGATCACTTCATTGAGCCCGGGATACGCCTCACGTTCGCCGAGCAACCCGGCCAACAGTACGCCGACCTGACTGTTCAGCGTATCGACCTCGCCAATCGCCTCGATACGCGGGTGATCCTTGGGCACGCGGCGGCCATCGCCCAGGCCGGTTTCGCCTTTGTCGCCGGTGCGGGTGTAAATCTTCGACAAGCGAAAGCCCATGGGTTACCTCGGTAGTTGATTGGTTTCGGCGGTGACGGGCGTTGGCTGCGTCAGCGGCAGGCGCAGGGTGAAGCAGGTGCCCTGGCCGGGCGCTGACTGCACTTCCATCTGCCCTTTGTGGTTGTTGGTAATGATGAAGTACGACACCGACAAACCCAGCCCGGTGCCCTGGCCGATTTCCTTGGTGGTGAAGAACGGTTCGAAGGTGCGCTTGCGCACGTTTTCGCTCATGCCGATGCCGTTGTCTTCGACCTGAATCTCGGCCCACGGCGGATTGAGTCGGGTGCGCAGAATGATGCGCCCCGGCTCGCTGTCGTCTTCGCGTTGGTGAATGGCCTGCGCAGCGTTTTTCAGCAGGTTGAGCAACACTTGCTCCAGTTCGTTGGCGGTGCCGGGCACCGGGCCGAGGGCCGGGTCGAACTGGCGAATGATCGCCTGACCCTTGAAGTCGAAACCGATCGCCAGGTCGAAGTCATTGCCGGCAATCTCCACGGCTTGATCGATCAGCGCCGGCAGATCGCACGGGGCCATTTGCCGGGTACTGCGGCGGCTGAAGCTGAGCATGTGCGTAACGATTTTCGCCGCCCGCGCCCCGGCCTGCTGAATGCCGTCAAGCAGTTGCGGCACTTCGCGGCCTTGCAGGTAACGGTTGACGGCGTCCAGTTCAATGCCCAGTTGCTCGGCGGTTTCGAGGTTCTTCGGCAGCTCCGCCGACAGTCGTCGGCGAATGTTCTGCACGTTGTGCAGAATCGCGCCCAGCGGGTTGTTGATTTCGTGGGCCATGCCGGCGGCAAGACCGCCGACCGAGAGCATTTTTTCCGACTGCACCATCATTTCTTCCAGCGACAAGCGCTGGGTGATGTCATCGATACGGATGACCACCCCACGCCCGGCACCGCCCATCAACGGATAAAACGTCAGCGCGTAATGCCGCGGTTCGTCACCCTTGAGCCAGGTGACCCGCTCGACTTTCGCCACGGTGTGCTGCTCGACCGTTTCCTTGAGCTGCGGCAGAAACGGTTTCAGCGGTTCGAAGGCGAGGAAGATCGGCTGGTTCAGCGCTTCGTCCAGGCGCGTGCCGGAAAGCGCACTGGCTTCCTGATTCCACTGGGTAACATAGAGCTGCTCGTCGAGGGCGATCAGCGCCGAAGGCATCGAGTCAATGATGCTGTTGAGGTAGTTCTGGAAACCGGTGAGTTTTTTCTCGATCTTGCTGCGCACCTGGACTTCCAGCTCCAGCTTGCGGTTGGTGTGCCGGGTTTCCTCGGCCAGGCCCTGAGCCTGATCGTAGGCGGCTTGCGAGTCGTCGCGGGCGCGCTTGAGCTGCTGCTCGCGGGCCTCGATGCGCGACAGCATGGTATTGAAGGCCTCGGCGAGGCTGCCGATTTCGTCGTGGTTGCCACGGGCGGCGCGCAGGGCGTAGTTCTCTTCTCGGGTGACCTGGCGTGACAGTTCTTCGAGCTGATGAATCGGGCGGGTGATCAGGCGTTTGATCTGCCGGGCAATCACCAGCCACAGCAACACACTGAAAATCAGAATGCCGAGGCTGGCCGTCAGGGTGCCGGTGTAGAACGCCATCGGCAACTCGCTGCTCGCCACCAGCAGCAGGTGCCCAGGCTCGGTGCCGGGGCGGGGCAGGGTGATCAGCTGATTGCTGCGAAACTCGGTCAGTTGCCAGGCTTCGACATGCCGGTAGTGCGCTGGCAGGCTGAGTTTTTCGCCATGCTGCACCTGAGCGAGGCGTTCGCCCTTGCCGTCATACAAGGCGGCAGCGCGCAGGGGCGAATAGCTGTCGAGTTCCTTGAGCAGTCGCTCGGCGTTGCGCGGCGATTGCAGGGCGTCGCTGACCAGGCTTGGATTGGCGATCAGCCGGCCGATGGTCTGCAAGGCCTGGGGCGCCATGCTTTCCTGGGAAATGTAATAGGCGGCGCTGATAAAAGTCAGGTTGGCAACCAGCAGAACGGTGGTCAACAGCACCAGCAGGGCAGCCAGCAATTTCTGGCCGACCGGCAGGTTTTCAAGGCGCTGGCGCAATGGCATCTGGTTTATCGCAACAAAGGAACAAGTCGCCAGCGTAGCCGCTGCTCAGTCGCTGGGCAATCCACGGCTGCGCAGATGACTGATCAGGCGCTGCTGCAATTGGCTGAGGTGCGGCAGGTTCATCTGATGACGCGCGGCGACTGTGCAGGCGTGCCCCAACAGATAGCTGATTTCGGTGCGACGGCGGTTGGCAACGTCCTGGTACATCGAGGAGTAATTGGCCGCCGTCGCATGGATCACCCGTTCAACTTCCTGTTGCAGATTGTCGGCTGCCGCCGGCTGGCCGCAGCGTTCGAGCAACTCGGCAAGCTCACCGCACAGCGTGGCGACTTCGCACTGGTGCTGTTGCAGCTCGCCGTTGCGGCAGTCGTGCAGGACGGTCAGTGGATTGATTGCACAATTGAGCGCCAGTTTGCGCCACAACCGCGTGAGAATATCGGTGCTCCATTCGTGGGGGATCTTCGCCGCGTCAAGGTCGTCCAGCCAGACCGGCGCGACGGGATGCCCGGCATCGCCCAGCCAGGTGAAGCCATGGCCGGCGAATACCACACGCCAGTCGCCATCGCGAAACGCGCCTTCGGTACTCGAGGCGCTGATGCAGCGCGCCAAGGGAACTCGTGCAGCCACGGCGTCCTGGCTGCCGAGGCCATTCTGCAACAGGATCAGTTCGGCATCGGGTGCCAGGCGCGGCACGAGCCGGGCAACGGCGTCTTCAGCGTCGTAGGCCTTGCATGCGACCAGCAGGCGGCGAATCGGTGCGGGGTGGTCCACGGTTTCGCCGGGAACTGCATAGGTGTTGGCTTGTCCGTTTTCTACCAGGGTCAGTCCGCCTGCGGCTTCATAGCTGCGCAGGCGCATCGGGTCACGCAGGATCAGCCTTACCGGCAATCCCGCACGGGCCAGTCGTGTCGCCCAAAGTGTGCCGAGGCTGCCGGCGCCGAGAACATGCCAGGGGGTCGACATCAGTTTTTTGCTCGATTGCGTACAGGCATGTGCGGCTCGCCGTATGGGTAGGAAAAGTCCCGTTATAATGAGCCCGATTTTAACCGCAAGCCAAGCGCGCTCCGCCCCATCGAGCGCGCCTTTTTATTGGAGAGATTACATGCCGTCGTTCGACGTGGTATCCGAACTGGACAAACACGAACTCACCAACGCGGTCGAGAACGCCGTGAAGGAACTCGATCGTCGTTATGACCTGAAAGGCAAGGGCAGCTTCGAGTTCAAGGAAAAGGACCTGACCGTCAGCCTGACCGCCGAAGCCGGCTTCCAGCTCGAAGCGATGATCGAAATCCTCAAGCTGGCGCTGGTCAAGCGCAAGATCGACGTGCAGTGCCTTGAGGTCAAGGACGCTTACGCTTCCGGCAAACTGATGAAGCAGGACGCCATCCTCAAGGAAGGCATCGACAAAGAGCTGGCGAAGAAGATTGTCGGCCACATCAAAGATGCCAAGCTCAAGGTCCAGGCCGCCATTCAGGGCGAGCAGGTCCGGGTGACCGGCAAGAAGCGTGACGATTTGCAGGAAGCCATCGCGGCCCTGCGTGCCAAGGAATTCGGCATGCCGCTGCAGTTCAACAATTTCCGCGACTAAGCTTGGTTTGTGACTGTGTGGGAGCGACGGTCCGACGCCTCGGCTTGCTCGCGAATGCAATGTGTCAGTCAATTCTTGTTGAATGACACAGCGTTTTCGCGAGCAGGCTTGCTCCCATATTATTTTGTGTATCCCCCGGGAAGGGGAAAATCAGGAGATGGAACATGGACTTGAATGCTGAAGTGGACAACCTGGTCAAGGCATCCCAGGCGTGGATCCCGATGATCATGGAATACGGCAGCCGCGTGCTGCTGGCGGTGATTACCCTGGCCATCGGCTGGTGGCTGATCAACAAGGTCACGCAAAAACTCGGCGGCCTGCTGGCCCTGCGCAATGCCGACCTGGCGCTGCAAGGCTTTATCAGCAGCCTGGCGAACATCATTCTCAAGGTGCTGCTGATTGTCAGCGTCGCCTCGATGATCGGCGTGGAAACCACCTCGTTCGTTGCCGCCATCGGTGCTGCGGGTCTCGCCATTGGTCTGGCGTTGCAAGGTAGCCTGGCGAATTTCGCCGGCGGCGTGCTGATTCTGTTGTTCCGTCCGTTCCGTATCGGTGACTGGATTGAAGCACAGGGCGTGGCGGGCACCGTCGACAGCATTCAGATCTTCCACACGGTGCTGCGTACCGGCGACAACAAGACCATCATCCTGCCTAACGGCAATCTGTCGAACGGGATTATCACCAATACCAACCGTCAGCCGACCCGCAAGGTTGTGTTCGATGTCGGTGTCGATTACGAGGCGGATCTGCAGAAGGCCCGGCAGGTGCTGCTGGACCTGGCCAAAGACGAGCGCGTGCTGCAGGACCCTGAGCCACAAGCGGTGATTTCGACACTGGGCGACAGTTCGATCACGGTTTCCCTGCGTGTGTGGGTTAAAACTGCCGATTACTGGGATGTGATGTTCATGTTCAATGAACTATCGCGCGATCGTTTGAAGGCTGCAGGAATTGATATTCCTTTTCCGCAGCGCGTTATTCGTGTAATGCAGGAACCGGTAACTAAATGATAGGTTGCTAATTAACTGCCTGACCTGGCAGTCAATGCAGGTGAACGCAGCAACAATAAAAAAAGGCCCATCCTGAGATGGGCCTTTTTATTTGTCATCGCAAACTAACTGGATGCGATTACAACAGCGACAGCGGGTAGTCGACGATCAGACGGAACTCTTTGATGTCGCCTTCGCCCTGGTCAGCGTTAGCCTGGTGCCATGCTTGACGAATGCGGAAGGAGAGATCTTTTGCTGGGCCAGACTGAACAACGTACTTGGCTTCCAGGTTGGTTTCGTTGTGCTTGCCATCTTCGCCATACAGGCCAGCGTAGGCGCTGCCCGAAGGGGTGTGGGTGCCGTCGATGTCCCAACCTTTCACGTAACGGGTCATGAAGCTCAGACCTGGAACGCCGTACTCGGCCATCTTGATGTCGTAACGGATCTGAGCGGATTTCTCGTTCGGACCGTTGAAGTCAGAGTACTGGATCGAGTTGGCGAGGAAAATCGAGTCGCCACCACGGTTGTTCTTGCCGACGCCGATGTAGTCGAACGGGGTGTCACCGTTGACCTTCTGGAAGCCCAGGGTAATGGTGTGCGCTTTCAGGAACGAAAGAGCGGTCGCCAGGGAGAACGTGGTGTTGCTGATATCGCCGGCTTTCGCATCACCGGTGTCAGTGGTGCGGTAGATGTTGAAGTCGGTGTTCAACGAAGTGTCACCACTGAAAGGCGTGGTGAGGTTGACGTTGGCGTAGTACTGGTTCCAGATGTCTTCGAGCTTGGCACCGTAGAGCGAGGCGCTCAGGTTTTCGGTGATGCCGTATTTGCCGCCGAAGTAGTCGATGGTGTTGGCTTCAACGCCAGCGTAGTTGGCGTACAGGCCACCTTCGCGGGAGTTACGATCCTGGCTGGTACCGGAGTAGAAGTGACCGGCTTCCAGATCAAGATCCTTGATCTCGCTGCTCTGCAGCTGGAAGCCGCTGGCAGTTTGCGGAAGGATGCGGGAGCCACCGACAGCGAACACAGGAGAGGTGCTCGGCTGCATGTCACCGACTTTCAGCTCGGTTTTCGATACGCGGAACTTGACGGCAGCGCCGGCTTTGCCCTGGCTGTCGTTGACTTCGCCATCGGCGTCGCGGCTCATGTTGCCGGTGCCGCCGGTGCCATCGCCACCGTCGAGTTTGATTGCCAGGTAGCCGAAGGCGTCAATGCCCACGCCTACGGTGCCTTGGGTGTAACCAGAGCTGAAGTTACCCCAGATACCCTGGGTCCAGTCTTTCTGGTCGTTGCCGCCATTCTTGTTATCACGGTTGAAGTAATAGTTGCGGATCAACAGATCGGCTTTGGCGTCTTCAACGAAGCCTTTGGCTTCAGACTGATCACTTACAAACGGGGCGGCCGTAGCCAACTGAGAACTGGCGGCTGCTGCAACTGCCAGTGCGATCATGCTCCACTTCATCACGCGCATCGTGATTTGCTCCTTTGGTTTTTAGAAGAGTACTGCCGTCCCACCTGTTTTATTATCTGGGCGGCTCTTTCTTTTTGTGTCGGCGCAAACTTATATCACGCCGACAATGTTGGCGATACTTGCGAAACCAACCTTTCAGCTTCTTTACGCGGTTGTCGCAAAGGAAGCGGTGGATGTCGCAAATTCACAGTACCGATGCAGCCGGACTGACAACTTTATCGCTGTTTCTTGGCCTTTTTGCATCGGTAAAAAAGAGTCCCTGGCAAAACACTTGAATCTCCATCGGGCAACCCTGCCACTGTTCTTATGGGACCTGGGCGACCGCTTCCAGCAGTGCGCTTATAGTCCATACGGTTATGAATGCAACAAGCGTGCACAAACCGCAAAACCGCTGCGGTTATTTTTCTGCGTTGCGCCCGCATATGTGAAAACCTTGTGAAAACGGGGCCTCTGGCCTGTTTTTGTCGCGGGCTTGACGGCGTTCCCGCAATGGTGTTGCAGCGCACCAAAGGCGCGCATGACAACCCAAAACGTTACCGGTTCACCCCGCAGTGAGTATTTGGCGGATGCCCGACCCAGTGAGCGTAGACGTGATGTGCGGTTTTGGTGCAAAAAAATCACAGCTGACTCTGAGTTAATCTGGCGGAGAAGGATCCAGGGTGGCGCGCCTCAAGGATTTCCGTCCTGTTTCTCAAGTCGAAACTTAAGGTAAGGCTCGTGTTGGTGCGCTGCTGAGATAAATGTTTCATGTCGGGGCATCGGCGATTTGAGGGTGCGGTTGAGGTGAAGGTCGCTGCGTTCGCAGGTATGCTGCCGTTCAGTCGCTTGGTGCGCCGCTTCTTGGGAGCGACCGCTAAGCTGAGTAAAAGGATCAGCCGGGAGTACACACTGTGTTTGCTTTAGATTCACGACTTCAACAGGACACGCTGGTCATCGGCGATTTCCCGCTCTGCCGGCTGTTGTTGTCCAACGACTCGAACTACCCGTGGTTCATCCTGGTGCCTCGTCGCGACGATATCAGTGAGTTGTTTCAATTGGATGTCGCTGACCAGCAGCAGCTTTGGCAGGAGACCACCGCGCTGGCCGAACTGCTGAAGGATTCGTTCGACGCCGACAAACTGAACGTCGCGACGTTGGGCAACGTTGTCAGTCAGTTACATATGCATGTCATCGTGCGCAAGCGGGACGATGCCGCTTGGCCGGCGCCGGTCTGGGGCAGGCATGCGGCCAAACCGTACAGCGCAGAACAGGTAGCGGCCATTCGCGAACGCCTGCGTCTGGTGCTGACCGAAGAATTCACTTTTGTGGAGGGCTGAGTCATGAGCCTGGAACAACGCGTTACCGATCTGGAAAGCCGCATGGCCTTTCAGGACGACACCATTCAGGCATTGAACGATGTGCTGGTGGCCCAGCAGCGAGTGGTTGAGCGTCTGCAGTTGCAGATGCAAGCGCTGCTCAAGCGTCAGGAGGAAATGGTCGGGCAGTTCGGTGATTTTGAAGAAGACGCGCCGCCGCCGCATTATTGATCCATTCGACAGGCATGAAAAAACCGCGAACAGCCAGGCTGCTCGCGGTTTTTTTTGCCTTGGATCAGCGGCGCGGCAAGGCGGCGATGACGTCCTCGGCTTGCAGGCCTTTGTCGCGGTTCATCACCGAGAACTCGACGCGCTGGCCTTCAACCAGAACGCGGTGGCCTTCGCCACGGATGGCGCGAAAGTGCACGAAAATATCATCACCGGAATCCCGGGAGATAAACCCGAAACCCTTCGAGGTGTTGAACCACTTCACGGTGCCGGTATCGCGGTTGCTCATGTCGTAATGGGTCGGCGCAGCCGCCGGCGACGACTTGTAGAAGCTGACGGCCAGGTGCAGCACCACGGCAACCACGGCGATCAACAGGCTGAACAACACCGCAGGCTGGCCGGCAATGACGGGCATCGGCGCGATCAGGGTCAGGGTTTGCAGGACGACGGTCAGTACCAGCAGCGCGCTGACCAGGTTTTGCAGATGCTGGCGCGGGCCTTTGTTCCAGTAAGGAATCACTGGGGCAATGACCAGGTTCAGCAGGCCGAAAAAGGCCAGGTAAAGTGCATCGGGTTGTTGCAGGTAAGGAACGGCTTCGGATTTCAGGCTGGGTATGAACGACAGCAGCAAGGCTGCTGCGCCCATTAGCAGGTGGACGATTTTCAACATTTTGATTGGCTCACGTTATGACGGCTCACAAGGAAGAGCTGAAGGCGCACGGTTCGCTTCGGAACAAAATAAGAGGCGGTGGACACGTTCACGGCATCAGCCTATGCGCAACACCCCGGAAAATGGGGCATGGCGACACACTGCCTATTTAACAGCAAAGCCTGCGGCTACTCAAATCAGCCCGGCCAATGGCACGCTGTCGGTCGATTTGTCGCAGCCTGTTGGCCGTTTGGGGTCGGCAGGCTGCCGGCAGTCTTGCTAGAGTGGGTCTGCACCTGTTGGATGAATTCAATCGCCTTTAGGGGGTAAACATGGCAATCGATATCGGTATCAGTGAAGAAGACCGCAAGTCCATCGTCGAAGGGCTGTCACGCCTGCTGTCGGACACTTACGTGCTGTACCTGAAAACCCATAACTTCCACTGGAACGTCACCGGTCCGATGTTCCGCACCCTGCACTTGATGTTCGAGGAGCAATACAACGAACTGGCGCTGGCGGTGGACTCGATCGCCGAGCGTATCCGCGCGCTGGGCTTCCCGGCACCGGGCGCCTATGCCACCTACGCCCGTCTTTCTTCCATCAAGGAAGAGGAGGGCGTACCGAGCGCCGAGGACATGATCAAGCAATTGGTTGAAGGTCAGGAAGCGGTGACTCGCACCGCGCGGGGCATCTTCCCGCTGCTCGACAAGGTCAGCGACGAGCCGACCGCTGACCTGCTGACCCAGCGCATGCAGGTGCACGAGAAGACCGCGTGGATGCTGCGCGCACTGCTGGAAGCGTAAGCCGGGCGCGCGGGCCATCAGGTTCATGGCTCGCGCGCTGTCCGCAATCTTACCTGTGTCGTCGGCTTATCCTACGGTGACGGTCAATTAGTCGTCTGGATATAACTTTGTGTCTGCGCTTTTATGAAAGCCACAGGATGTGACTTTTCAAACAAGCAGAGATGGCAAAGGAGTGTCAGCGATATGGTAGAAGGAGACAGGCGAGGCGGCAGGGTTGTCGGCTTGCCACATGAATTGAAAGTCGATCCGTTCATCCACGCATTCGACATGGCATTGATTCAGCCATTGTCCCGATCCGTGCGGCTGAACGGTTATGCGACCTGCCTGCGGCTGGAGCAGGTTTACTGGAACATCCTCGGTAACATGGCCGCAGACAATTGCTGTTCGATCAGCTCGCTGCTGTCCCACGTCGACCGTGAAGTGCATCTGCGCCATGGCGGGGTGAAGAATTTCAGCGCGCTGGTGCGAGTGGTGTGTGTCATGAATGGCGTCCGGCAAGCGACGCCGACCGATTCGCCCTAGCGACGGTTGCAAACGAGGCCGCTGCCTGTGCAGTCTTACGGCTGCACAGGCGGCATTTAATCGATATAATCCCGCCCTTTCGCCGCAAAGCCCCGCGCGCGGCGGCAACCTGATCGCCGAGACACCTCCATGCCGATGTACGATTACCAATGTGCTTCCTGTGGTCATCAGTTGGAAGCCATCCAAAAGATCAGTGACGCACCGCTGGTCGACTGCCCGGCCTGCCAGGCGCCCGAACTGAAGAAGCAGCTGTCCATGCCGGGTTTTCGCCTCAGCGGCAACGGTTGGTACGAGACCGATTTCAAGACCGGAGCCAAGAAGAACCTGGCCGGTGGCGACAAAGCTGACTAGGGTTCAATCCCTGGACGAACGACACGCGTGAGTTTCCGCACCGCCTCAGTGCGCCGGAATCTCCACCGAATATCGAATGACGAGAAGCGAACCATTATCATGATGCGCAGCCACTATTGCGGCCAACTGAACGAAAGCCTGGATGGCCAGGAAATTACCCTTTGCGGATGGGTTCACCGTCGCCGCGACCACGGCGGGGTGATTTTCCTCGATATCCGTGATCGTGATGGTCTGGCCCAGGTGGTATTCGATCCGGATCGCGCCGAGAGCTTCGCCGCTGCCGATCGCGTGCGCAGTGAGTACGTCGTGAAGATCACCGGCAAGGTGCGCCTGCGTCCGGCCGGCGCCACCAACGCCAACATGGCCTCGGGCATGATTGAAGTGCTGGGTTACGAACTTGAAGTGTTGAACGAGTCGGAAACCCCGCCGTTCCCGCTCAACGAATACTCCGACGTCGGCGAAGAAACCCGTCTGCGCTATCGCTTCCTCGACCTGCGTCGTCCGGAAATGGCCGAGAAGCTGCGCCTGCGTTCGCGCATGACCACCAGCATTCGTCGCTTCCTCGACGAGAACGGCTTCCTCGACGTCGAAACGCCGATCCTGACCCGTGCCACCCCTGAAGGTGCGCGTGACTATCTGGTGCCGAGCCGCACCCACGCCGGTTCGTTCTTCGCCCTGCCGCAATCGCCGCAACTGTTCAAGCAACTGCTGATGGTGGCCGGTTTCGACCGTTACTACCAGATCGCCAAATGCTTCCGTGACGAAGACCTGCGTGCCGACCGTCAGCCTGAATTCACCCAGATCGACATCGAGACCAGCTTCCTCGATGAAAAAGAGATCATGGGCCTGACCGAGCAGATGATCCGCAACCTGTTCAAGGAAGTGCTGGGTCTGGAATTCGGTGAATTCCCGCACATGACCTTCGAAGAAGCCATGCGCCGCTACGGTTCGGACAAGCCGGATCTGCGTATCCCGCTGGAACTGGTTGACGTTGCCGACCAGTTGAAAGAAGTCGACTTCAAAGTATTCAGCGGTCCGGCCAACGACCCGAAATGCCGTATCGCCGCACTGCGCGTTCCTGGCGGGGCGAGCATGCCGCGCAAGCAGATCGACGATTACACCAAGTTCGTCGGCATCTACGGTGCCAAGGGCCTGGCGTACATCAAGGTCAACGAGCGCGCGGCCGGTGTTGAGGGTCTGCAATCGCCGATCGTGAAAAACATCCCTGAAGACAAGCTCAACGTGATCCTCGATCGCGTTGGCGCAGTCGATGGCGACATCGTGTTCTTCGGTGCCGACAAGGCCAAGATCGTCAGCGAAGCCCTGGGCGCGCTGCG
This sequence comes from Pseudomonas sp. SWRI111, assembly GCF_014268555.1. Taxonomy (NCBI): domain Bacteria; kingdom Pseudomonadati; phylum Pseudomonadota; class Gammaproteobacteria; order Pseudomonadales; family Pseudomonadaceae; genus Pseudomonas; species Pseudomonas sp. SWRI111. Next base: position 22,200 of record NZ_JABWQQ010000014.1, read on the forward strand.
CATCAAGCTCGGCCACGACCTCAAGCTGCTGACCTGCGAGTGGGCGCCAATGTGGGTCGTCGACTTCCCGATGTTCGAAGAGAACGACGACGGCAGCTTCTCCGCACTGCACCACCCGTTCACCGCGCCGAAGTGCTCGCCGCAAGAACTCGAAGCCAACCCGGCCGGCGCGCTGTCCCGCGCGTACGACATGGTGTTGAACGGTACTGAGCTGGGCGGCGGTTCGATCCGTATCCACCGCAAGGAAATGCAGCAAGCGGTATTCCGTCTGCTGGGCATCAATGAAGCGGAACAGGAAGAGAAATTCGGCTTCCTGCTTGACGCCCTGAAGTACGGTGCACCGCCGCACGGTGGTCTGGCCTTCGGTCTGGACCGTCTGGTGATGCTGATGACCGGCGCCCAGTCGATCCGCGAAGTGATCGCCTTCCCGAAAACCCAGAGTGCTGCCGACGTAATGACGCAAGCACCGGGCGTGGTGGACGCCAAGGCATTGCGCGAGCTGCACATTCGTTTGCGCGAAACGCCAAAGGCTGAGTAAGACGGGCCTGAAGGCGCATCTTCGGATGCGCCTTTTTTCTTTCTCAGGTCGAGATTTTTTAATTGCTGGCGCTGCACAAGCAGGGCGGGCAAGGTTTCAAAGAGAATTCGGAGCGAGTTATGGCAGGTCATTCCAAGTGGGCAAACATCAAGCACCGCAAAGAACGTCAGGATGCCAAGAGGGGCAAGATCTTCACCAAGTGGATCCGTGAACTGACCGTTGCGGCCCGGCAGGGCGGCGGCGATCCGGGTTCCAACCCGCGTTTGCGTCTGGCCCTGGACAAGGCGCTGAGCGCCAACATGAGCCGTGACATCATCGACCGCGCCGTGGCGCGCGGTGCCGGTGCCACCGAGGCTGACAATGTCGAAGAGCTGACCTACGAAGGTTACGGCCCGGGCGGCGTGGCGGTGATGGTCGAGTGCATGACCGACAACCGCAACCGTACCGCCGCCGCGGTGCGCCACGCTTTCAGCAAGTGTGGCGGAAACCTGGGCACTGACGGTTCGGTGGCGTATCTGTTCGAGCGCAAGGGTCAGATCAGCTTTGCGCCAGGCGTCGATGAAGACGCGCTGACCGAAGCAGCGCTGGAAGCGGATGCCGATGACGTGGTTACGCACGAAGACGGTTCGATCGACGTGTTTACCTCCTTCACCAGCTTCTATGCGGTGCGTAATGCACTGGAAGCCGCTGGATTCAAAGGTGATGACGCGGAAATCGTCATGCAGCCGACCACCAGCGCCGAACTGGATCTGGAAGGTGCGGAGAAAGTGCTCAAGCTGATCGACATGCTTGAAGACCTGGATGACGTGCAGAACGTCTATTCCAACGCGGATATCCCCGAAGACGTGGCCGCCCAGCTCGGCTGATCAGCGACTAGGATTGAATGTGGGAGCGGGCTTGCTCGCGAAGGCGGCGTATCAGCAACACCCTTGCTGGATGACACCCCGCTTTCGCGAGCAAGCCCGCTCCCACATGGGTAATTCGCCGTTCTGAATTTTTTGCTCTTACTGCAGGCGTTATGACTCTAATTCTTGGTATCGACCCCGGTTCGCGCATCACCGGTTACGGGATCGTTCGCGATACCGGGCGGGGCGGCTGCATCTATGTGGCCTCGGGCTGTATTCGCACCGGGTCCGGCGAGCTGCATGAGCGTCTGCAAATCGTCTATCGCGGCGTGCGCGAGATCATCAAGACCTACGGCCCGGTGACCATGGGCATCGAGAAGGTCTTCATGGCGAAGAACGCCGACTCGGCGCTTAAGCTGGGTCAGGCGCGCGGCGCAGCGATTGTTGCCGGCGCAGAAGAATGCCTGGAAATCGCCGAATACACCGCCACGCAGGTCAAGCAGGCTGTGGTCGGCACCGGTGCTGCCAATAAAGAACAGGTGCAAATGATGGTCATGCACATGCTCAAGCTGACCAGCAAACCGCAAATCGATGCCTCGGATGCCCTCGCTATTGCCATTTGTCACGCCCACACCCGCTCCAGTCTGTTGCCGCACGGCTTGGGAACCGCACGCAGTCGTGGCGGGCGCCTGCGTCTCTGATAGCATCAGCATCAATTTTCCTGAAAGTGGCTTTACGATGCCTGTGTTGTCGGCGCGCAAGCCCTATTCAATCGTCGCCAGCCCACGGCTGGCCAGCGCTCAAGGATTCAAAACGTGATTGGACGCTTGCGCGGCACCCTGGCTGAGAAACAGCCGCCGCACCTGATTCTGGATGTAAACGGCCTTGGCTATGAGCTGGAAGTGCCCATGACCACCCTTTATCGTCTGCCGTCGGTCGGTGAACCGCTGACCCTGCATACCCACTTGGTCGTACGCGAAGATGCGCAGTTGCTCTATGGCTTTGCCGGCAAGCGTGAGCGAGACTTTTTCCGTGAGTTGATCCGTCTCAATGGGGTCGGGCCGAAACTGGCGCTGGCGCTGATGTCGAGCCTGGAAGTCGATGAGCTGATTCGTTGCGTGCAGTCCCAGGACACGTCGGCGCTGACCAAGGTGCCGGGCGTCGGCAAGAAGACCGCCGAGCGTCTGTTGGTCGAGCTCAAGGATCGCTTCAAGGCTTGGGAAACCTCGCCGGCGATGTTTGCGCTGGTGCCGAATCAGCCGGACGGCCCGGCGCCGGTCAATACCGCCGAGAACGATGCGGTCAGTGCATTGATTTCCCTGGGCTATAAGCCGCAGGAAGCGAGTAAGGCGATTTCCGCGATCAAAGAGAAAAACCTGAGCAGTGAAGACATGATCCGCCGCGCCCTGAAGGGAATGATTTAAGTGATTGAAGCTGATCGTCTGATTGCCGCCGCGCACAGCCCGCGCGAACGCGAAGAAGTCCAGGATCGCGCCATCCGCCCGGTCAGCCTGGCCGATTACATTGGCCAGCCGACCGTGCGCGAGCAGATGGAGCTGTTCATCCAGGCCGCTCGCGGCCGTAGCGAATCGTTGGATCACACGCTGATCTTTGGTCCGCCGGGGCTGGGCAAAACGACCCTGGCCAATATCATCGCGCAGGAAATGGGCGTGTCGATCAAGAGCACCTCGGGGCCGGTGCTTGAGCGTCCGGGTGATCTGGCGGCATTGCTGACCAACCTTGAGCCGCACGACGTGTTGTTCATCGACGAAATCCATCGTCTGTCGCCGATCGTGGAAGAAGTGCTGTACCCGGCGATGGAAGACTTTCAGCTCGACATCATGATCGGCGAAGGGCCGGCGGCGCGCTCGATCAAACTGGATCTGCCACCGTTCACCCTGGTCGGCGCGACCACCCGGGCCGGCATGCTGACCAATCCGTTGCGCGACCGTTTCGGTATCGTCCAGCGCCTGGAGTTCTACAGCACGGCGGATCTGGCGACGATTGTCAGTCGTTCGGCGGCCATTCTTGGTTTGCCGCTCGATCCGGAGGGGTCGTTCGAGATCGCTCGTCGCGCCCGGGGTACGCCACGGATCGCCAACCGCCTGCTGCGTCGAGTGCGCGACTTCGCTGAAGTCCGCGCCAAGGGCCACATCACCAAAGCGGTGGCGGACCTGGCGCTGAACCTGCTGGATGTCGATGAACACGGTTTCGATCATCAGGACCGGCGTCTGCTGCTGACCATGATCGAGAAGTTCGATGGCGGGCCGGTCGGGATCGACAGTCTTGCCGCCGCGATCAGCGAAGAGCGCCATACCATCGAAGACGTGCTGGAACCGTATCTGATTCAACAGGGCTACATCATGCGCACGCCGCGGGGCAGGGTGGTGACGCGACACGCCTATCTGCATTTCGGTTTAAACATTCCGTCACGAATGGGCGAAATGCCCGTGGCAGACGAGTTTCTCGATGCTGCGGACGACTGATACACATTTGCTGTCGATTTATTCAGGGTTTGTACTGTCAGACGACGGTACTTTTACGGTAAAGCCTCGAATCAATGAAAAACAGTTGCCTGGCCGGATTGGCAACCTGAGGAGTAAGCACTAGAGTATGCGCGCGCAAAACGGGCTTGGGCCGTTCGCACATCGTTGTCGCGTTTATTACGAAGACACCGATGCGGGCGGCATCGTGTATTACGTTAATTACCTCAAGTTTATGGAACGGGCCCGAACCGAGCGGCTTCGCGAACTGGGCTTTGCCCAATCTGCGCTTGCCGGAGAGGACCTGTTGTTCGTCGTGCATTCCAGCGAAGCGCGCTACCACGCGCCGGCGCGACTGGACGACGAGCTGCTGGTAAGCGCTGATGTAACCGAATTGAACCGTGCCAGCCTGCGCTTCAAACAGCAGGTCAGGCGGGCCACGGATAATGTGCTGCTCTGTGAAGGGCAGTTTTTGGTGGCCTGCGTGCGCACCGACAGTTTGAAACCCCGGGCCCTTCCCGAAGACCTGCGTGCGGCCTTCGCCGACGCGGTCGGCCCGGGTACACACTCAAAGCAGGAGATAAAGCGTGGAAGCTAACGTCGTCGACCATTCCTCCATGTGGAGCCTGGTCAGCAATGCCAGCATCGTGGTGCAGTTGGTAATGTTGACTCTGGTGGCCGCATCGGTGACCTCATGGATCATGATCTTTCAGCGCAGCAACTTGCTGCGTGCCGGTCGACGCGCCCTGGAGAGCTTCGAGGAGCGCTTCTGGTCGGGTATCGACCTGTCCAAGCTGTACCGTCAGGCGGGCAGCAACCCGGATCCGGATTCGGGCGTCGAGCAGATTTTCCGTGCCGGTTTCAAGGAATTCTCCCGCCTGCGTCAGCAGCCAGGTGTCGATCCTGAAGCGGTGATGGAAGGTGTGGCCCGTGCCATGCGCGTGGCTATCTCGCGTGAAGAAGAGAAGCTCGAGCAGAGCCTGCCGTTCCTCGCCACTGTCGGTTCGGTCAGCCCGTACATCGGCCTGTTCGGTACCGTATGGGGCATCATGAACTCCTTCCGCGGCCTGGCCAGCGCTCAGCAAGCGACCCTGGCCACCGTGGCCCCGGGTATCGCCGAAGCCCTGATCGCCACCGCGATCGGCCTGTTCGCCGCGATCCCGGCGGTCATCGCTTACAACCGTTTTGCTGCCCGCAGCGAAACCTTGCTGGGCCGTTACTACACCTTCGCCGATGAATTCCAGGCGATCCTGCACCGCAAAGTGCACACCAGCGAAGAATAAGCAGGTATTTCCCGATGGCTTTAATCGCTCGAGCTCGCAAAAAGCGCAAGCCGGTCGCCGAGATGAACGTGGTGCCTTACATCGACGTGATGTTGGTGCTGCTGGTCATCTTCATGGTGACCGCGCCGATGCTCAATCAGGGCGTGAAAGTTGATTTGCCCAAGGTTTCCAGCGAAGCCTTGCCGCAGGACAACAACACCCAGGTCCTGACCATTTCGATCAAGGCTGACAAGACCTATTACTGGAACCTTGGCAGCGAAGTCGACACCGAGAAGCAACAGGACAGGGCCATGACCCTGCCGCAAATGACGGACGCGGTGACCAAGATCATTCGCGCCGGCACCGAGGGCGGCAAACGTACCCAGGTGTTCATTCGTGGCGACAAGACTGTCGACTACGGCGCCGTCATGGGTGCCATGGGCGGGTTGCAGAAAGCCGGGGTCGGTAACGTTGGTCTGATTACCGAGGCCCCCTGATGCAGCAACAGCGAGAGCCGTCCGCCTCGGAAAGCTACTTCTGGCCTAGTGTTCTGGCAATTGTCCTGCACGTGCTGGTGTTCGGCATGCTGTTCGTCAGCTTTGCCTTCACGCCGGAACTGCCGCCGGCCAAGCCGATCGTCCAGGCGACTCTGTACCAGCTGAAATCAAAAAGTCAGGCGACCACCCAGACCAATCAGAAGATTGCGGGTGAGGCGAAGAAATCCGCCGCGCGCCAGACCGAAGTCGAACAGATGGAACAGAAAAAGATCGAGCAGGAAGCGGTGAAGGCGGCGGAACAAAAGAAAGAGGAAGCGGCTCAAAAGGCCGAGGAAGCCAAGAAGGCCGACGAGGCGAAAAAAGCGGACGAAGCGAAAAAGGCTGATGAAGCCAAGAAAGCCGACGACGCGAAGAAAGCCGAGGCCAAAAAGGCTGAAGAGAAACAATTGGCTGATATAGCCAAGAAGAAAGCCGAAGACGAAGCGAAGAAGGCTGCCGAGGAAGAGGCCAAGAAAGCCGCTGCCGAAGAAGCCAAGAAGAAGATCGTCGAAGACGCGAAGAAGAAAGCCGCCGAAGACGCCAAGAAGAAAGCTGAAGCTGACGAGGCGAAGAAGAAAGTCGCCGAGGACGCGAAGAAGAAAGCGGCTGCCGATGCTGCGAAGAAGAAAGCGCAGGAAGCGGCACGTAAATCCGCCGAAGACAAAAAGGCTCAGGCCCTGGCAGATTTGCTTTCCGATACGCCGCAGCGCCAGCAGGCCCTGGCCGATGAGCAGGGCGACGAAGTCGCGGGCAGTTTCGATGACCTGATTCGGGCACGAGCGGCAGAAGGGTGGGCGCGTCCTCCTTCGGCACGCAAAGGCATGACGGTCGTGCTGCAAATCGGCATGTTGCCGGACGGCACGGTGACCTCGGTCAGCGTGGCCAAATCCAGTGGCGACGGTCCGTTCGATGCTTCGGCAGTGGCGGCGGTCAAGAATATTGGACGTTTGACAGAAATGCAGGGAATGAAGCCGAGCGATTTCGCTCCGTATCGTTCGTTCAAGATGACATTCACACCTGAGGATTTAGCCTTGTGAGAAACCTTCTTCGAGGAATGCTGGTCGTGATCTGCTGCATGGCAGGGATCGCGATGGCGGATGAAAAGAACATTCTGGTCACCAGCGGCAGCGATCGGGCCACCCCGATCGCCGTTGTACCGTTCGGCTTCCAGGGCGGTGCCGTCCTGCCGGACGACATGGCTGAAATCATTGGCAATGACCTGCGCAACTCGGGCTACTACTCGCCGATTCCAAAGCAGAACATGATCAGCCAGCCAAGCCAGCCGAGCGAAATCATCTTCCGTGACTGGAAGGCTGTCGGTGCGCAATACATGATGGTCGGCAGCATTGTTCCAGCGGGCGGTCGCCTGCAGGTGCAGTGGGCACTGTTCAACGTGGCTACCGAACAGAAAGTGGCCGATGGCAGCGTTTCCGGTACCACCGAACAGCTGCGCGACATGGCGCACTACATCTCCGACCAGTCGTTTGAAAAGCTCACCGGTATCAAAGGCGCGTTTTCGACCCGTCTGCTGTACGTGACGGCCGAGCGGTTCTCCGAGAAGAACACCCGCTATACCCTGCAGCGTTCGGACTATGACGGTGCACGCGCCGTAACTCTGCTGCAATCGCGCGAGCCGATCCTGTCGCCGCGTTTCGCACCGGATGGCAAGCGTATCGCCTACGTGTCGTTCGAGCAGAAGCGCCCACGTATCTTCATGCAGAACATTGATACCGGTCGCCGTGAGCAGATCACCAACTTCGAAGGCCTGAACGGTGCGCCAGCCTGGTCGCCGGACGGCAATCGCCTGGCGTTCGTGCTGTCCAAGGACGGTAACCCGGACATCTACGTGATGAACCTCGGTTCGCGTCAGATCACCCGCGTGACCGCAGGTCCTGGCATCAACACCGAACCGTACTGGGGCAAGGATGGCTCGACCATCTATTTCACCTCCGACCGTGGCGGCAAACCACAGATCTACAAAACCAGCGCCAGTGGCGGTGGTGCCGAGCGTGTGACGTTCGTAGGCAACTACAACGCCAACCCTAAACTCTCGGCCGATGAAAAGACTTTGGTGATGATCCACCGTCAGGATGGCTTCACCAATTTCAAGGTGGCAGCTCAGGATCTGCAGCGAGGCAGTGTAAAGATCCTCACTGATAGCACTCTGGACGAGTCACCTACTGTTGCGCCCAACGGCACCATGGTAATCTACGCCACCCGCCAGCAGGGCCGGGGAGTCTTGATGCTCGTGTCCATTAATGGACGCGTGAGGCTCCCGCTTCCTACCGCTCAAGGCGAAGTCAGAGAACCGTCCTGGTCCCCTTACCTGAACTGACGCGGCGCTACACGTTTTACTTAACACACTGGGGTTCATTAGGAGTTTCACGATGGAAATGCTGAAGTTTGGTAAATTTGCTGCGCTGGCTCTGGCCATGGCTGTAGCTGTAGGTTGCTCGTCCAAAGGCGGCGACAACGCCGGTGAAGGCGCTGTTGATCCAAACGCTGGTTACGGCGCAAACACTGGTGCCGTTGACGGTTCCCTGAGCGAAGAAGCTGCTCTGCGCGCAATCACCACCTTCTACTTCGAATACGACAGCTCGGACCTGAAGCCAGAAGCCATGCGCGCTCTGGACGTTCACGCCAAAGACCTGAAAGCAAACGGCGCTCGCGTTGTTCTGGAAGGCAACACCGACGAACGTGGTACTCGTGAGTACAACATGGCACTGGGCGAGCGTCGTGCGAAAGCCGTTCAGCGCTACCTGGTACTGCAAGGCGTTTCCCCAGCTCAGCTGGAACTGGTTTCCTACGGCGAAGAGCGTCCAGTTGCTACCGGCAACGACGAGCAGTCCTGGGCCCAGAACCGTCGCGTCGAACTGCGTAAGTAATTCGATATGCGAACGTGCCGTCGTGCTGTAACTGTTCTGGCTCTCAGCCTCGCGCCGCTTGCGGCGTGGGCTGCGGTTCCTGTGGTCGATGACAACTCCGGTTATAACAATAGCGGGAGCAGTTATCCGCCTGCGGGTTACGGTACGAACGGCGCCTATGCCGGGGGAGCGGCTTCGGCCCCTGCCTCGGCACAAGGCATGCTGTTCAACCAATTGCAACAGATGCAGGATCAGATCTCGCGCCAGCAAGGCGTGATCGAAGAACTGCAGAATCAGGTTGCGCGCATGAAGCAGGAATCCCTGGAGCGATACCAGGATCTTGATCGGCGCATAGGATCCGGCGTTGCACCAGCCGCGACTCCTGAGAATTCTTCTGCCGGTGGCGATGCAAGTGCTGCTGCCGGTGCTGCTGCAGGAGCCGGGGCGGCTGCCCAGGCGCCGGCAGCGAGTAGCGAACCGGCTGATCCGGCCAAGGAAAAGCTGTATTACGATGCCGCTTTCGACCTGATCAAGGCCAAGGATTTCGACAAGGCCAGCCAGGCTTTCGCCGCGTTCCTGCGCAAGTACCCGAACAGCCAGTACGCGGGCAACGCCCAGTACTGGTTGGGCGAAGTGAACCTGGCCAAAGGCGATCTGCAAGGCGCCGGTCAGGCTTTTGCCAAGGTTTCGCAGCTCTATCCCAAGCACAACAAAGTGCCGGACTCGCTGTACAAGCTGGCTGATGTCGAGCGCCGCCTCGGTCATACCGACAAGGTCAAAGGCATTTTGCAGCAGGTGGTCGCCCAGTATCCGGGCACTTCCGCCGCGCAGTTGGCTCAACGCGATCTGCAGCGCATGTAAGGCTGTTTGACCCTTCACGAAGAAACCCGCGCTTGTCGCGGGTTTTTTCGTTAGAATTCACGCCCTTTTTCTGAAACACGCTTCTGGCGGTCTACGCGTTGGCGGGATTGCCTGAAGTGCCTGACGGAGGCGGACAGCCTGTTTAGCTGTTACGCCCGTGGCGACTATGCAAGACACATTGAGAATCACCGAAGTTTTCTACTCGTTGCAGGGGGAAACGCGGACTGCCGGGCTGCCCACGGTTTTCGTGCGCCTGACCGGTTGCCCTTTGCGTTGCCAATACTGCGACAGCGCCTATGCGTTCAGCGGCGGCACCGTTCGCAGCCTCGACGACATCCTTGAACAAGTGGCCGGGTTTCGTCCGCGCTACGTTTGCGTCACCGGCGGTGAGCCGCTGGCACAGCCGAACGCCATTCCATTGCTCAAGCAGTTGTGTGATGCCGGTTACGAGGTCTCGCTGGAAACCAGTGGCGCCCTCGACGTTTCGGCGGTCGATCCGCGCGTCAGTCGTGTGGTCGATCTGAAGACGCCGGGCTCCAAAGAAGCCCATCGCAACCGTTACGAAAATATCGAACTGCTGACCCGCAACGATCAGGTGAAGTTTGTCATTTGCTCGCGGGAAGACTATGACTGGGCCGTCTCCAAGCTGATTCAGTACGGTCTCGACCAACGTGCCGGCGAAGTCCTGTTCTCGCCAAGTCACCATGATCTCAACGCACGGGATCTGGCGGACTGGGTAGTGGCGGACAACCTGCCAGTACGCCTGCAATTGCAGTTGCACAAATATCTTTGGAATGACGAGCCGGGGCGCTGACATGACTGAACAACTGAACACCACCGAAAAACGCGCGGTCATCCTGCTGTCCGGCGGCCTCGACTCGGCCACCGTGGTAGCGATGGCCCGCGCTGAAGGCTACGCCTGCTACACCATGAGCTTCGATTACGGTCAACGCTCCCACGCCGAACTGCACGCTGCCGCTCGGGTGGCGCGCGATCTGGGGGTGGTCGAGCACAAGGTGATCGGCCTCAATCTCAACGGCATGGGTGGCTCGGCACTGACCGACACCAGTATCGACATTCCCGAAGAGTTGGGCGAGGGCATTCCGGTGACCTACGTGCCGGCGCGCAACACGGTGTTCCTGTCTCTGGCGCTGGGCTGGGCAGAAGTCCTCGGTGCTCGCGACATCTTCATTGGCGTGAACGCGGTCGATTATTCCGGCTACCCGGATTGCCGCCCCGAGTTCATCGAGTCGTTCGAGCGCATGGCCAATCTGGCGACCAAGGCAGGCGTGGAAGGCAACGGCTTCCGCATTCAGGCGCCTTTGCAGAACCTGAGCAAGGCGCAGATTGTCCAGGCCGGCGTAAAGCTCGGCGTGGATTATGGCCTGACCGTTTCCTGCTATCAGGCCGACAATGACGGCCGCGCGTGCGGCAAATGCGACAGCTGCCGCTTGCGTGCAGAAGGCTTTGCAGCGGCGGGTGTGAGCGATCCAACCCCTTATTTTTGATTTTTTTCAAAAAGGTGTTGAATATTCCTTAAAAATCAGTATTATACGCGCCACCACACAGCGGGTCGTTAGCTCAGTTGGTAGAGCAGTTGGCTTTTAACCAATTGGTCGTAGGTTCGAATCCCACACGACCCACCATATTTGGCGGTTTAGAAAATCCGGAAGGCCCACGAAAGTGAGGATTTCCGGGTTTTTTTTTGCCTGCATTTCAGACGCCCTTCGTTTCAGCGCCACCCGGCCTGACACAGATCAGAATCATCTTTTGTATCAACGGGATATTCTGTAGCCTTGCGCAGCTTCAACGCTGTCCGTGCCTGATGACACTCACTCTCCCGGCGGTACCCTCAAGCGGTCCGGAGCCGGGTGTATACTCGACTTTCGCGCGAAAGCGCCTGCAGGTCTTGCGAACATGACGCAGATTTCCGAACGCCTTCTGGTTCAAGCCCACCTCGATGCCAAGCAGCCCAAACCGCTGACGGCCGAAGAAGAGGCTTATTACCGTTCTGCCATTGCCGCCGAGCTCAAGGCTCAGGACGCGGTGCTGGTGGCTCACTTTTATTGCGATCCGGTGATTCAGGCCCTGGCCGAAGAGACCGGCGGCTGTGTCTCCGACTCCCTCGAAATGGCCCGCTTCGGCAATGCCCACCCGGCAAAGACCGTTGTGGTTGCCGGCGTTAAATTCATGGGCGAGACCGCAAAGATCCTCAACCCGGAAAAACGCGTGCTGATGCCGACGCTGGAGGCGACCTGCTCGCTGGACCTGGGTTGCCCGGTCGACGAGTTTTCGGCGTTCTGCGATCAGCACCCGGAACGCACGGTGGTGGTTTACGCCAACACTTCCGCCGCGGTAAAGGCTCGGGCTGACTGGGTGGTAACTTCAAGCTGCGCGCTGGAAATCGTCGAGAGCCTGATGGATAACGGCGAGACGATCATCTGGGGGCCTGACAAACATCTGGGCACCTACATTCAGCGCAAGACCGGCGCCGACATGCTGCTGTGGGACGGTGCCTGCATCGTTCACGAAGAGTTCAAGTCCAAGCAATTGGAGGACATGAAGGCGCTGTATCCGGATGCCGCGATTCTGGTGCACCCGGAGTCGCCGACATCGGTGATCGAACTGGCGGACGCCGTCGGGTCCACCAGCCAACTGATCGCTGCTGCGCAAACCCTGCCGAACAAGACCTTCATCGTGGCGACCGACCGTGGCATCTTCTACAAGATGCAGCAGCTGTGCCCGGACAAGGTCTTCATCGAGGCACCTACTGCCGGTAACGGCGCGGCGTGCCGCAGTTGTGCACATTGCCCGTGGATGGCCATGAACACCCTTGAGCGCACGCTCAAGTGCTTGCAGGAAGGTAGCAACGAGATCTTTGTCGATCCGGCGCTGATTCCCCAGGCGATCCGGCCGTTGAAGCGCATGCTCGACTTCACCCAGGCGGCGCGGATGAAATTGGCTGGCAACGCTTAAGGTCTTCCAGCCAACACAAATCAAAATGTGGGAGCGGGCTTGCTCGCTAAGACGGTGTATCAGCAAACATTAATGTCGGCTGACACACCGCCTTCGCGAGCAAGCCCGCTCCCACATTTGCTTTTCAGTGTCAGGCGGTTATCTGCTCTTTTTCGGGATTCGCACCAAGCGTGTATCCGAATAGATGTCATGCCACGTGCGCTTCTGCTTGTCATACAGCGACCAGAAGAACCCAAGCCCAACGCACAGCCATGAAGCGATCGAGACCATAAACCGCAGCAGCGCCTGCCACAGGCTGATCGCCGTGCCATCAGTGTTCTGCACGCGAATGCCCCAGACCTGCATGCCCAGCGTCTGCCCGCCATGGGTCCAGAACTTGGCGAAGAAGCCGAACAGCACCAACAGCAGCACCGTCGAGTACAGCGGATCACCATCAAGCTGCCCGGCATCGGTCATCGCCCGCAGGCGCTCTTCGCCGATGATCGCGGCCTGGATCAGCTTGTAAACGAATCCGGTGACGATCAGCAGGGCGGTGCACAGCAGGAAGTCATAGAACACCGCCGCCAGTCGACGGCCAAGGCCAACGGCAGGAAAGTCGCCCTGTGGAGTGAGCTGGTTTTTCGACATGGCAGCCTCTGGACGCAAAATGAAGCGCCATTTTACGGATTCCCGCGCATAAAAAAGCCCCTGATATCAATATCAGGGGCTTTTTCGTTACTGAGATCAGGCTTCTGCTTGTACTTCGTCAGCCTGCATGCCTTTCTGGCCTTGCACAGCGACGAAAGTCACTTTCTGGCCTTCTTTCAGGCTTTTGAAGCCGTTGCCCTGAATGGCGCGGAAGTGCACGAACAGATCCGGACCGCTTTCAGGCGTGATAAAACCAAAACCTTTCTCGTCGTTAAACCACTTGACGGTACCGCTCTGACGTTGGGACATTTCTTATTTCCTTTGACGCAAAAATTGATGACAGCCTCTTTCTCATGAAAGAGTACTGGAGCTGGTTGCAAGGAGTAAGAAGACGTCGAGCGGGATGTAGCTAACTTGTAGGCTACTGCCCAGGTCACGATTCAAAGCTGACCCATGCAAACACAGTGGATAAACTCTACGCCAACTACGGGAGAAAAAACAACCCCCTGTGAGGGGCCCGGTTTTATTGCGCTTGGCGGGAATTAGTCAGTCCACTAGTGTGGCCTTAGACGATTGTTCGGTTCTACTTTTTTCAATCGTTATAAGCAACGTTCATATTCGATTCGATTGTTAAAAAACGCACTGTTTTATGGCGATTGCGTTACACATTAGTGCATGCATAACGCAATCGCGTTACTTATAGAAACAGTCAATCAGCCACGATAGTAGCGTTGCGGAACAAATGGCATTTTGCTTACAAGCATTTGCACCTTTTTCCCACGAACGATGGCCCAAACGGGCGTGTCGAGAGCAACGTAGGCGCTGTCGAGGTACCCCATCGCCAAAGGGCCGCCCAAGGTCGGACCGAAACCGCCGCTGCACACGCTGCCGATGGTTTCGCCGGCCTCGTTGACGATCTCTGCGCCTTCACGCACCGGCGTACGTTCCTGCGGCAGCAGGCCGACGCGTTTGCGCGCGACGCCGTTCTGTTGCTGGGCAAAGATCTGCGCTGCGCCCGGGAAACCGCCGGCCCGCGGGCCATCGGTGCGGCGTGCCTTGGAGATTGCCCACAGCAGGCTGGCTTCGATTGGCGTGGTGTCGGTGTTCATGTCGTGGCCGTACAGACACAGGCCGGCTTCCAGACGCAGCGAATCGCGCGCGCCGAGGCCGATGGCCTGGACTTCGGGTTCGGCGAGCAGGGCGCGGGCGAGTTTTTCCGCCTCGGCGGCCGGCACCGAGATTTCAAAACCGTCTTCACCGGTGTAGCCCGAACGGCTGACAAAGCAATCCACGCCCAGCAACGAAACACGGTTGAACTGCATGAACGTCATTTTCGCCACGTCGGGTGCCAGGCGGGCGAGGACGGTAACCGCCGCCGGACCCTGCAGGGCGAGCAAGGCGCGCTCTTCGAACAGCGCCTTAATGGTGCACTGAGCGCCAATGTGTTGTTGCAGATGCGCCAGGTCCTGGTCCTTGCACGCGGCGTTGACTACCAGAAACAACTCGTCGTTACCGAGGTTGGCGACCATCAGGTCGTCGAGGATGCCGCCGGTTTCGTTGGTGAACATCGCGTAACGCTGCATGCCCACCGGCAGATCGATGATGTCCACCGGGACCAGGGTTTCCAGGGCTTTGGCGGCGTTGGCACCGGTCAGGCGGATCTGCCCCATGTGCGAGACGTCAAACAGCCCGGCCTGTTCGCGGGTGTGCTGGTGTTCTTTCATCACCCCGAGCGGGTATTGCACGGGCATGTCATAGCCGGCGAACGGCACCATGCGCGCGCCCAGTTCGAGGTGCAGGGCATGGAGCGGGGTTTTCGACAGTGATTCGGTAGACATCTTCAACTCCTGAAAAATGTGCAGCCGCCGATGCGCGAGCATCAGCATTCGATAATGTTGACCGCCAGACCGCCGCGGGCGGTTTCCTTGTATTTGCTCTTCATGTCGGCGCCGGTCTGGCGCATGGTGCGGATGACCTTGTCGAGGGAGACGAAATGCTGGCCGTCGCCGCGCATGGCCATGCGCACCGCATTGATGGCTTTCACCGAGCCCATCGCATTGCGCTCGATGCACGGCACCTGCACCAGGCCGCCAATCGGGTCGCAGGTCAGGCCGAGGTTGTGTTCCATGCCGATTTCCGCGGCGTTCTCGACCTGCTGCACACTGCCACCGAGCACTTCGCACAAGGCGCCGGCCGCCATTGAACAGGCGACGCCGACCTCGCCCTGACAACCGACTTCGGCACCGGAGATCGAGGCGTTTTCCTTGTAGAGAATGCCGATGGCGGCGGCGGTCAGCAAAAAGCGCACGACGCCGTCGTCATTCGCGCCGGGGATAAACCGCATGTAGTAATGCAGCACCGCTGGAATGATCCCGGCCGCGCCGTTGGTTGGCGCCGTAACCACGCGCCCGCCGTTGGCGTTTTCTTCGTTGACGGCGAGTGCGTAAAGATTGACCCAATCGAGCACCGACAGCGGATCGCGCAAGGCCGATTCCGGGTTCTTGCACAATTGCCGATGCAGCGCCGCCGCACGGCGTTTGACCTTCAAGCCGCCGGGCAGAATGCCTTCGTTACGGCAACCGGCGGCGACGCAATCCTGCATCACCTGCCAGATTTTCAGCAGGCCGGCGCGGGTTTCCGCTTCCGGACGCCAGGCACTTTCGTTGGTCAGCATCACCTGACTGATCGACAGACCGTAAGTGCTGCAATGGCCGAGCAAGTCCTTGGCGCTTTTGAACGGGAAGGTCAGCGGCGTGGCGTCTTCGACGATGCGGTCGGCACCGGCGGCGTCTTCATCGACGACAAAACCACCGCCAACCGAGTAGTACTCGCGGCTGCGGATTTGAATGCCCGCCGCATCGAAGGCGCGGAAGATCATGCCGTTGGGGTGGTAGGCCAGTGGTTTGCGAATCATCGCCAGATGTTCTTTCTCATTGAACGCAATGCTGTGTTCGCCGAGCAGATTCAACCGACCGTTGCCGCGTATTTCCTGCAGCCGCGCGGCGACGGTTTCGGTGTCGACGGTGTCCGGGTGCTCGCCTTCAAGACCGAGCAACACGGCTTTGTCGCTGCCGTGCCCCTTGCCGGTGGCGCCGAGTGAACCGTACAGCTCGACCCGCACGCTGGCGGTGGTGGTCAGCAGGGTTTCCCGGCGCAAACCTTCGACGAAACGCGCAGCCGCGCGCATCGGGCCGACGGTGTGGGAACTGGAGGGACCGATGCCAATCTTGAACAGGTCGAACACGCTTAACGACATGAGTGGTTCTCCGGTTTCTTGTTATGGGAATTGGCGGAATATCAGGCTTGCTGCATTTCCCTGTGGGAGCGGGCTTGCTCGCGAATGCGGTGTGTCAGTCATCATTTTTGCTGTCTGACCTGACGCATTCGCGAGCAGGCTCGCTCCCACAGGGGGATCTAGGGTGTTGCTGAAATCGGGGCCGTTATCCGGCCCCGCATTCCATTAAGCGTAGCTTTCGATCGACGGGCAGGCGCACACCAGGTTGCGGTCGCCGAACACGTTGTCGACGCGACCGACCGGCGGCCAGTATTTGCCTTCGATCAACGAGGCCACCGGGTACACGGCTTGCTCGCGGCTGTACGGGTGAGGCCACTCGCCAACCAGCTCTGCTGCGGTGTGCGGGGCGTTTTTCAGTGGGTTGTCGTTTTTGTCCAGCGTGCCGTTTTCCACTGCGCGGATTTCTTCGCGGATGCGGATCATGGCGTCGCAGAAGCGGTCCAGTTCTTCTTTGGATTCGCTTTCGGTCGGCTCGATCATCAACGTGCCGGCCACCGGGAACGACATGGTCGGGGCGTGGAAGCCGAAGTCGATCAGGCGCTTGGCGACGTCATCGACGCTGATACCGCTGCTGTCTTTCAACGGACGCAGATCGAGAATGCACTCGTGCGCCACCAGACCATTGCTGCCCGAATAGAGCACCGGGTAATGTTCTTCGAGGCGACGGG
Organism: Pseudomonas sp. SWRI111; assembly: GCF_014268555.1. Taxonomy (NCBI): domain Bacteria; kingdom Pseudomonadati; phylum Pseudomonadota; class Gammaproteobacteria; order Pseudomonadales; family Pseudomonadaceae; genus Pseudomonas; species Pseudomonas sp. SWRI111. Next base: position 39,155 of record NZ_JABWQQ010000014.1, read on the forward strand.
CGATGTAGTTGGCGTTGAGGATCGCCAGTTGCGAAGCGCGCTTGAGGCCGGCGCCGCCCATCATGCGGATGTACATCCAGGTGATCGGCAGAATGCTCGCGCTGCCGAACGGCGCCGCGCAGACTGCACCTTCCTTGCGCTCCATCTGGCCATGGCCGGGCAGGAACGGGGTCAGGTGCGACTTGACGCCAATCGGGCCGACGCCCGGGCCGCCACCGCCGTGCGGAATGCAGAAGGTCTTGTGCAGGTTCAGGTGCGATACGTCGCCGCCGAATTTGCCCGGTGCGCAGAGGCCGACCATCGCGTTCATGTTGGCGCCGTCGATGTACACCTGGCCGCCGTTGTCGTGAATGATCGCGCAGATTTCGCGGATGCCTTCTTCGAACACGCCGTGGGTCGACGGGTAGGTGATCATCAGCGCGGCGAGGTGTTCGCGGTGCTCGATGGCTTTGGCACGCAGGTCTTCGATGTCGACGTTGCCGCGCGCATCGCATGCAGTGACGACCACGCGCATGCCGGCCATTTGTGCCGTGGCCGGGTTGGTACCGTGGGCCGACGACGGAATCAGGCAGATGTCACGGCGCTCGTCGCCACGGCTCTGGTGATAAGCACGGATCGCCAGCAGGCCAGCGTATTCACCTTGCGAACCGGCGTTCGGTTGCAGCGAGATCGAGTCGTAACCGGTGGCGGCGCAGAGCATCGCTTCCAGTTCATCGGTCAGTTGCTGATAGCCGGCGCTTTGTGCGGCCGGAGCGAACGGGTGCAGGGCACCGAATTCGGCCCAGGTCACCGGGATCATTTCGCTGGCGGCGTTGAGCTTCATGGTGCACGAGCCCAGCGGGATCATGGTGCGGTCCAGCGCCAGGTCCTTGTCCGCCAGCTTGCGCAGGTAGCGCATCAGCTCGGTTTCCGAGTGATAACGGTTGAACACCGGATGACTGAGGATCGGCGACTGGCGTACCAGCGAGGCCGGGATGGTGCTTTCTACTATGGCTGCGAGGGCGGCGAAATCCGGCAGGGTCTTGCCGTCGGCGAACAGGCTCCACAGGGCTTCGATGTCAGCCTGAGTGGTGGTTTCGTCGACCGACAGGCCCAGCCGTTCAGCGTCAATCACGCGCAGGTTGATCTGTGCGGCATGGGCCTTGTCGTGCAGCGCAGCAGTGTGTGCGCCGGTGGCCACGGTCAGCGTGTCGAAGAAGTTGGCTTGTTCGACTTTGGCGCCCAGCGCGGTCAGGCCCTTGGCCAGGATCGCGGTCAGGTGATGCACACGGTTGGCGATCTGCGTCAGGCCTTTCGGGCCGTGGTAGACGGCGTACATGCTGGCGATGTTGGCCAGCAGCACTTGCGCTGTGCAGATGTTCGACGTGGCCTTCTCGCGGCGGATGTGTTGCTCACGGGTCTGCATCGCCAGACGCAGCGCCGGTTTGCCGAACCGATCAACCGAGACACCAACCAGACGGCCCGGCATGTCGCGCTTGAACGCATCTTTAGTCGAAAAGTAAGCCGCGTGCGGACCACCGAAGCCCAGCGGCACGCCAAAGCGCTGCGCCGAACCGATGGCCACGTCAGCGCCGAACTCGCCCGGTGCGGTGAGCAGGGTCAGGGCCAGCAGGTCAGCGGCCACGGCCACCAAAGCGTTGGCGGCGTGGAAGCGTTCGGTCAGTTCGCGGTAATCAAACAGGTCGCCGTTGCTCGCCGGGTATTGCAGCAGCGCGCCGAAGAATGGTGTGACGTCAGTCAGTTCGCGCTCATCGCCCACGACCACGTCAATGCCCAGCGGCTCGGCACGGGTGCGCAGCACGTCGAGCGTTTGCGGGTGGCTGTGGATCGAGGCGAAGAACTGGTGGCTGCCCTTGTTCTTGCTCAGGCGTTTGCAGAAGGTCATGGCCTCGGCAGCGGCGGTGGCTTCGTCGAGCAAGGATGCGTTGGCGATCGGCAGGCCGGTGAGGTCGCTGATCAGGGTCTGGAAATTCAACAGCGCTTCGAGACGGCCCTGGGAAATTTCTGGCTGGTACGGCGTGTACGCGGTGTACCAGGCCGGGTTTTCCAAGAGGTTGCGCAGGATCGGCGATGGCGTGTGACAGTTGTAGTAGCCCTGGCCGATGTAGGTTTTGAACAGCTGGTTTTTGCCGGCGATGGCTTTGATCATCGCCAGGGCGTCGGCTTCGCTGAGGCCCTCGTCCATGCCGAGCACGCTGGTGCCCTTGATGCTTTTCGGGATGACATTGGCGCTCAGTGCTTCGAGCGAGTCGAAGCCGAGGCTGTTGAGCATGGCTTGCTCGTCATCGGCGCGCGGGCCGATGTGGCGGGCGATGAATTCGTTGGCGGTGCCGAGGTTGACTTGGGTCATGGCGTTTACTCCTCAGGCTTCGGCTTGGGCTTTGATCAGACGGTCATACGCGTCCTGATCGAGCAGTTTAGTGACTGCCGAAGCGTCGCTTGGCTGGAAGCGGAAGAACCAGCCTTCGCCCAGCGGATCTTCGTTGACCAGTTCCGGGGCGTCTTGCAGCGCCGGATTGACTTCCAGCACGTCACCGTCGAGGGGCATGTATACGCCGCTGGCGGCTTTGACCGATTCCACGGTGGCGGCTTCAGCGCCTTTTTCGTAGGGCTGCAATTCAGGCAGTTGCACGAACACCACGTCGCCCAGGGCGTTCTGCGCAAACGCGGTAATGCCGACAGTAACGCTGCCGTCGGCTTCGGTGCGCAGCCATTCGTGATCTTCAGTAAAACGCAACTCGCTCATTGGAAACTCCTCAGGGGCCAGACTCGTCTGGTGGACGCGGTGGAAAGCGTGGGCGCGAAGGCCCTTATTTATGAGGATTGATTAGCAAGAACGCGGCCAAGGTTAATTTTTCTCTGTTAATCAACGAGTTAACGATTCTGCTGAACATCGATAGATTGAGCGGTGTAGCGAAATCGCTACAGCTCGGTGCGAAGAAAAAAGCTGAACGGGATCAACGCCTTGCACAGCGGTGATCAGAGGAAGGTGTATCGATATCGTTCCGCTGTAGCGCTTTCAGTACAGATGGAGGTCGCTTTTGAACGGATTTCGAATACACCAAAAAACCTTGTGGGAGCGAGCCTGCTCGCGAAGACGGTGTGTCAGGCGCCAGCTATTTTGCTAATAGACCGCTTTCGCGAGCAGGCTCGCTCCCACATGGGGAATTTCCTGCAATAGGGATGTGGGGGGAGTCAGGGTTTATTGGGAATGCCGTATTTGCGCAGGCGATGGGCGATGGCGGTATGCGAGGTTTGCAGACGGCTCGCCAACTGGCGGGTCGAGGGATAGCTGACGTAGAGTTTTTCCAGCAGCTCTCTTTCGAACGATTCGACGGCCTGTTCGAGGCTGTCGACATCGCTGTCGGTCTGGCGTGCGACGGAGGTGCCGGCGATGTCGAGGTCGCCGATATCCACCAGACTGCTTTCGCAAATCGCCGCCGCACGGAAGATCACGTTTTGCAGTTGCCGCACATTACCCGGCCAGCGGTTGCCGAGCAGGGCCGGGTAAGTCCCCGGTGCGAGGCGGCAGACCGGGCGCTGAATTTGCGCACAGGCCTGCTGCATGAAGTAGCGCGCCAGCAACAGAATGTCCTGGCCGCGTTCGCGCAGCGGCGGGACTTCGACATTGAGCACGTTGAGGCGGTAGAACAGGTCTTCGCGAAACAAGCCTTCGCTGACCATTTTTTCCAGGTCGCGGTGGGTCGCGCTGAGGATCCGCACATTGACCTTCACCTCGCGATCACCCCCCACGCGGCGGAAGCTGCCGTCGTTCAAGAAGCGCAGCAGTTTGGCCTGCAAGTACGGCGACATCTCGCCGATCTCATCGAGAAACACCGTACCCTGGTTGGCCAGTTCCATCAGACCTGGCTTGCCGCCGCGCGCCGCGCCGGTGAAAGCGCCGGGGGCGTAGCCGAACAGTTCGCTCTCGGCCAGATTCTCCGGCAGCGCCGCGCAGTTGAGGGCGAGAAATGGCGCACTGTGGCGGGCGCTGATCGCGTGGCAGGCGCGGGCAACCAACTCCTTGCCGGTGCCGGTTTCGCCCTGAATCAACAACGGCGCATCGAGGGCCGCGACCCGTTGGGCGCGGGCCTTGAGGGTACGGATCGCCGGGGATTCGCCAAGCAGCGCGTCGAAGCCTTCGGCATGGTCGTGGTGCAGCGCCGAGAGTTGTTCGCCGATGCGGTTTGGTTGATACAGGGTCAGCAGGGCGCCGGCGTCAGTGATCGGCGTGGCGTCGAGCAAAAGGGTCTGGCCGTTGACGGTGATCTCACGGAGCGGCAGGCGGAAGCCGTTTTCGAGCAGGGTGTCGAGCAGGCCGGGTTCGTTGAACAGCGCCGAGACACTTTCTCCGGCGGGTTCGCGGCCGTATAACGCAATCAACGCCGGGTTGGCCAGCAGCACTTTGCCGGCGCTGTCGAGGGCCAGCACCGGGTCGGTCATCGCCGCCAGCAAGGCGTCGAGCTGCAAGTGCCGACGCTGGCCCGGTAGGATATCGACCACGGTCACCGCTTCAACGCCGAGAACCCGAAACAGCGCATCCTTGAGTTCTTCGAGCACTTGCGGGCTCAGGGTCGGCGCGTCGATGTAGACGTTCGGCGGGATCATCTCCACCGCATCCAGATTGAGATTGCGCCCACCGAGAATAGCCAGGACTTCCTGGGTGATGCCGACGCGGTCGATGAAGCTGACGTGGATACGCATGGGGCGGTTCAGTGTTCTGCAGAGCGGAGGGAGGCAAGTATGCCTTGGGGCGGGCTAATGGTGAAACCTGCGAGGACTTTCGTCACAACATAAGGCCCCTGTGGGAGCGGGCTTGCTCGCGAAGGCGGTGTGTCAGTCGATATCTTCGTTATTGATACACCGCCTTCGCGAGCAAGCCCGCTCCCACAGGGGAACGTGGTTAATTCGTGGTTATTCGAAATGCTCGGGATTGACCGGATCCCCCGAGTGCATATTCAACTTCTGCCGAATATCCTCGAACATCAGATCGTAGTGCTTGTGCACCGAGCCGATCTGGCTGTGGGCCTTCGGAATCCCGTATTTCTCGGCAATCCTCGTCACGTCGCGGGCGAAGTTGTAGGCCTCTTCCTTGGGCAGGAAAAACGTCTCCTTCATGTCCTTGCCCTGCATGCTGCCGTGCAGGGTGAACTGAATCCCTTTGCCTTTCTGCGGATCGGTGAACACTTCATAGTCCAGGTGCACGTTGTAATTGACGTCATCGTCCGTCAACGCGTGCCGCTCGATGTGCAAATGACCAGGTTCAAATTGGGCCATTGAGGTACTCCTTTCAAGGCATGTGAGAGAGGCAGGCCTTCAGCCTGCCCCGGTCATTATTGTTATCGGTAGCTGATACCCGGTTTCGCCGTGCTGACCCGCGTACCGGCGGTGCCCTGCACGATGGCTTCGATATCGGCCAGCGAACCGATCACCGCGACCTTGCCAGTATGGCGGGCGAATTCGCAGGCTGCCTGCACCTTCGGTCCCATGGACCCGGCGGCGAAGCCGAGACGTTCGAGTTCGTCCGGGTGGGCTTCGGCAATGGCTTTTTGGGTTGGCTTGCCGTAGTCGATGAACGCGGCGTTGACGTCGGTGGCGATCACCAGCAAGTCGGCTTCCAGTTGCTCGGCGAGCAGCGAGGAGCACAGGTCCTTGTCGATCACCGCCTCGATGCCTTTGAGGTTGCGGTTCTCGTCATACATCGTCGGGATACCGCCGCCACCGGCGCAGATAACGATGCTGCCTTTGTCCAGCAGCCACTTGATCGGGCGGATTTCAAAGATGCGTTTTGGCCGTGGGCTGGCGACTACACGGCGGAACTTGTCACCGTCCGGGGCAATCGCCCAACCTTTCTCTGCCGCCAGTTTTTCCGCTTCGGCCTTGTCGTAGACCGGGCCGATCGGCTTGGTCGGGTTCTTGAAGGCCGGGTCGTTGGCGTCGACTTCAACCTGGGTGAGCAAAGTGGCGAATGGCACTTCGAAGTCGAGCAGGTTGCCCAGTTCCTGCTCGATGATGTAGCCGATCATGCCTTCGGTTTCGGCGCCGAGCACGTCCAGCGGGTAAGGGCTGACGGAGGTATAGGCCGCCGCTTGCAGCGACAGCAGGCCGACTTGCGGGCCATTGCCGTGGGCGATGACCAGTTGGTTGCCGGGATGGATCTTGGCGATTTGCTCGGTGGCGATGCGGATGTTGGCGCGCTGGTTGTCAGCGGTCATCGGCTCACCACGGCGGAGCAGGGCGTTACCGCCCAGGGCTACGACGATACGCATGGTGCATGTCCTTCTGAGGCAGAGGAATGGCAAACGACGCGATCTCCCTGTCGGAACAGCAGACTTTGTGGGAGGGGGCTTGCTCCCGAAGGCGGTGGATCAGTCGACATCACTGCTGAATGATGTACCGCTTTCGCGAGCAAGCCCGCTCCCACATTTTGGTCCTGTTCCTTCAGTGGAAGCGCAATGGCGTTACAGATCAGCCAGGGTCGAGACCAGAATCGCCTTGATCGTGTGCATGCGGTTTTCCGCTTGCTCGAAGGCGATGCAGGCCGGCGACTCGAACACGTCGTCGGTCACTTCGATGCCGTTTTTCAGGTGCGGATATTGCTCGGCGATCTGTTTGCCGACCTTGGTGTCGCTGTTGTGAAACGCCGGCAGGCAGTGCATGAACTTGGTGCGCGGGTTGCCGGTGGCTTTCATCAGCTCGGCGTTGACCTGATACGGCAGCAGTTGCTGGATGCGCTCGGCCCAGGCTTCCACCGGCTCGCCCATCGATACCCAGACGTCGGTGTGAATGAAATCGACGCCCTTGACCGCCGCTTTCGGGTCTTCGGTCAAGGTGATGCGCGCGCCGCTTTCTTCGGCGTACTTGTGGCAACGTTCCACCAGATCGTCCAGCGGCCACAGCGCTTTCGGCGCGCAGATGCGCACGTCCATGCCCAGTTTGGCGCCAATCAGCAGCAGTGAGTTGCCCATGTTGTTGCGCGCATCGCCGAGGTAGGCGTAGCTGATCTCATGGATCGGCTTGTCGGCGTGTTCACGCATGGTCAGCACGTCGGCGATCATTTGCGTCGGGTGATATTCATCGGTCAGGCCATTGAACACCGGCACCCCGGCGAATTTGGCCAGCTCCTCGACGATCTCCTGTTTGAAGCCACGGTATTCGATCGCGTCGTACATGCGACCGAGCACGCGAGCGGTGTCCTTCATGCTTTCCTTGTGGCCGATCTGCGAGGAATTCGGGTCGATGTAGGTAACGTTGGCGCCTTGATCGTAGGCCGCTACTTCGAATGCACAACGGGTGCGGGTCGAGGTTTTTTCGAAGATCAGGGCGATATTGTTGCCCTTCAAATGCTGTTGCTCGGTGCCGGTGTATTTCGCGCGTTTCAGATCGCGGGACAGGTCAAGCAGGTAACGCAGCTCACGTGGGGTGTGGTGTTCCAGGCTGAGCAGGTTACGGTTGTGAATGTTAAAAGCCATGATGGATCTCCTTCGGTGTCGGTTATCCCCCTGGCCGCACTGGGTAAGTGCCGGCCAGGGCTCAGAGGTTAGTAATCAATCGGGTCGCGGATGATCGGGCAGGTCATGCAGTGGCCGCCGCCGCGGCCGCGGCCGAGTTCGCCGGCGCTGATGGTGATGACTTCCACGCCGGCCTTGCGCAGCAGGGTGTTGGTGTAGGTGTTGCGGTCGTAGCCGATGACCACGCCGGGTTCCACCGCCACCACGTTGTTGCCGTCGTCCCATTGCTCGCGTTCGGCAGCGAAGCTGTTGCCGCCGGTTTCCACCACGCGCAGCCTGGGCAGGTTGAGCGCCGCGGCGACGGTGTCGAGGAAGCTGCCTTCTTCACGGCGGATGTCGATGCCGCCCTGTTTGCTTTCGTCAGGGCGCAGGGTGAAGGCGACAATCTGGTTGACCACTTCGGGGAAGATCGTCACCAGGTCGCGGTCGCAGAAACTGAACACGGTGTCCAGGTGCATCGCCGCGCGGGATTTCGGCAGGCCGGCGACGATGACTTTTTCCACGGCCTTGTTTTTGAACAGGTTCAGCGCCAATTGGCCGATGGCCTGACGCGACGAACGTTCGCCCATGCCGATCAACACCACGCCGTTGCCGATCGGCATGACGTCGCCGCCTTCGAGGGTCGAGCTGCCGTGATCCTTGTCCGGATCGCCGTACCAGATTTCGAAATCGGCGTTGGTGAATTGCGGATGGAATTTGTAGATCGCGGTGGTCAGCAAGGTCTCCTGACGACGCGCCGGCCAGTACATCGGGTTCAGCGTCACGCCACCGTAGATCCAGCAGGTGGTGTCGCGGGTGAACTGGGTGTTGGGCAGCGGCGGCAATATGAAGCTGGAGTGGCCGAGGAAGTCGCGGAACATCTGGATGGTCTTGCCACCGAAGCTGTCCGGCAGGTCATCGGCGGAAACCCCACCAATCAGGAATTCGGCAATGTGCCGTGGCTCCAGGCTTTGCAGCCAGGATTTCACTTCATTGATCAGGCCCAGGCCCACCGAGTCGGCGGTAACCTTGCGTTCAAGGATCCAGTCCAGTGCTTCGGGGATGGCGACGATGTCGGTCAGCAGGTTGTGCATTTCCAGCACGTCGATGCCGCGCTCGCGCATTTTGGTGACGAAGTCGAAGTGGTCGCGCTTGGCCTGGGCGACCCACAGCACGTCGTCGAACAGCAGCTCATCGCAGTTGTTCGGGGTCAGCCGCTGATGGGCCAGACCTGGGGAGCAAACCATGACTTTACGCAGTTTCCCGGCTTCGGAGTGGACGCCGTACTTCACTTTTTCCGTGGTCATTTCCGTGTTCCTCCAGATGACAAATCAATCAGGGGTTACAGCGTCAGGAAGCCATCGTAGAGGCCGTAGGCCGCCACCACGGCGCCTATGACCACCGCGGCGAAAATCAGCTTCTCGACGTTGGTGAATATCGGTTGCTTGAGTTCCAGCTTGGCCTTGGCGAACAGGATCGCGCCGGGCGCATAGAGCAGGGCCGACAGCAGCAGGTACTTGACCCCGCCGGCGTACAACAACCACACCGCATAGATCAGGGCGATACCGCCGATGATCAGATCCTTGCGCCGTTCTGCGGCGAAACCTGCGTAGCTCTCGCCCCGTACCGCGAGCAGCAGGGCATACGCCGCCGACCACAGGTAAGGCACCAGAATCATCGAGGTGGCGAGGTAGATCAGCGACAGGTAGGTGCTGGCCGAGAACAGCGTGATGATGAGGAAAATCTGCACCATCGCGTTGGTCAGCCACAGGGCGTTGACCGGCACGTGGTTGGCGTTTTCCTTGCGCAGAAACTCCGGCATGGTGTGGTCCTTGGCAGCGGCGAACATGATCTCCGCGCACAGCAACACCCACGACAGCAGCGCCCCCAGCAAGGATATGATCAGACCGACGCTGATCAGCACCGCGCCCCAGTGACCGACCACGTGTTCAAGCACCGCGGCCATCGACGGGTTCTGCAGTTTCGCCAGTTCCGGTTGGGTCATGATGCCCAGCGACAGCACGTTGACCAGCACCAGAAACAGCAGCACGGTGATGAAGCCGATCACGGTGGCCTTGCCGACGTCCGAGCGTTTTTCGGCGCGGGCCGAGAAAATGCTCGCGCCCTCGATACCGATGAACACCCACACGGTGACCAGCATCATGTTGCGCACCTGGTTCATCACGCTGCCCAGATCGGGGTTTTTCACGCCCCAGATGTCGGCGGTGAAGATGTCCAGTTTGAACGCGAAGACGGCGATCAACACGAACAGCAGCAGCGGTACGACCTTGGCGACGGTGGTCACCAGGTTGATGAACGCCGCTTCCTTGATCCCGCGCAGCACCAGAAAGTGCACGCCCCACAACAGCACCGATGCGCCGATCACCGCCGCCGGCGTGTTGCCTTCACCAAATATCGGGAAGAAATAGCCGAGGGTGCTGAACAGCAAAACGAAGTAGCCGACGTTGCCCAGCCAGGCACTGATCCAGTAACCCCAGGCGGACGAGAAACCCATGTAATCGCCGAAACCGGCCTTGGCGTAGGCGTAGACACCGCCGTCCAGGTCAGGCTTGCGATTGGCGAGGGTCTGAAAGACAAAAGCGAGGGTGAGCATGCCGACAGCGGTAATGGCCCAGCCGATCAGTACGGCACCGACGTCGGCGCTGGCGGCCATGTTTTGTGGCAAAGAGAATATCCCGCCGCCGATCATTGAGCCGACTACCAGTGCGACTAGTGCACCGAGTCTTAGTTTTCCGGGCGCTTCAGACATTTGCATGACTCCATTGCAGGAAAGGAGAGCTCACAGCCTAGTACTGTTGTCTGTTCGAATAGCTGACATGGATCAGTGCATGGTCACATTCCATTGTTAATGAATGACTTATGAACCCGTTGCAGGCATAAGACGGTCGTCTGAAAGGCCCGTGCCAGAGGCATTCCGCTTACGTAATTGCGAATGGCTGTTAATGCTTTCGAACTATGACGCTAGTTGCTTTTCAGCGTTTGGCAAATGTCCGTCATCTGTTTTCAGTACAGAATTGATTAATCAGGATCAGCGCACAAAACCGACTGGATGTGCTACGCGTTATCGTCATCAGCTATATATAAGCGCGCAAAAAAGGGCATTACCTGATAAACGTCATCTACGCTCAGGGTTTTAGTCCGTCGTTGTTACAAATAAACATCAGCGGTTCTTTCGAGGAGATTTGCATGTCGCAACCGACGCAGAAGCTGCGCCTTGGCGCGTTGATCGCTCTGGTGGTGGGGTCGATGATTGGCGGAGGTATTTTCTCGCTGCCGCAGAACATGGCGGCGCGCGCTGATGCCGGGGCGATCCTGATCGGTTGGGGCATCACCGCGATCGGCATGCTGACCCTGGCATTCGTCTTCCAGACCCTGGCCAATCGCAAACCGGAACTCGACTCAGGCGTCTATGCCTACGCCAAGGCCGGGTTCGGCGACTACATGGGTTTCTCATCCGCCTGGGGTTACTGGATCAGCGCCTGGCTGGGCAACGTCGGCTATTTCGTCTTGCTGTTCAGCACCCTCGGCTATTTTTTTCCAGTGTTCGGCCAGGGCAACACGCCGATTGCCATTGGCTGCGCCTCGGTGCTGCTGTGGGCCGTGCATTTTCTGGTGATGCGCGGGATCAAGGAGGCGGCGCTGATCAATCAACTGACCACCGTCGCCAAAGTTGTGCCGTTGATCATGTTCATTGTCATTGCCGCGGTGGCGTTCAAGGCTGACATTTTTACTCGCGACATCTGGGGCACCAGCAACCCGCAGTTCGGCGGGGTGATGGACCAGGTGCGCAACATGATGCTGGTCACTGTGTTCGTGTTCATCGGCATTGAGGGCGCCAGCGTGTATTCGGCCCGCGCGGAGAAACGCAGCGACGTTGGCCGCGCCACGGTGATCGGCTTTATCGGGGTGCTGGCGCTGCTGGTGCTGGTCAACGTGCTGTCGCTGGGCATCATGAGTCAGCCGGAACTGGCCAATTTGCAAAACCCGTCGCTGGCCGCGGTGCTTGAGCACATCGTCGGGCCGTGGGGCGCGTTGCTGATCAGCGTGGGGCTGGCGATTTCGCTGCTCGGTGCGTTGTTGTCGTGGGCCTTGCTGTGTGCGGAAATTCTCTTCGCCACGGCCAAGGACAAGACCATGCCGGCGTTCCTGAAGAAGGAAAACAAGAACCACGTGCCGGTCAACGCGTTGTGGCTGACCAACGCGATGATTCAGATTTTCCTGTTGATCACGCTGTTCTCGGCGGGCACCTACACCAGCCTGATTTACCTGGCCTCGTCGATGATTCTGGTGCCCTACCTGTGGTCGGCGGCGTACGCGGTGCTGTTGAGCGGACGCGGCGAAACCTACGAGCACGCCTCGGCCGAACGTACCAAGGATCTGCTGATTGGCGGCATCGCCCTGGTTTACGCGGTGTGGCTGTTGTACGCCGGTGGGGTGAAATACTTGCTGCTGTCGGCGTTGCTGTACGCGCCGGGGGTGATTCTGTTTGCCAAGGCCAAGCATGAACAGGGGCAGCCGGTTTTTACCACGGTGGAGAAGGGGATTTTCGCTTGCGTGGTGATCGGGGCGGGGCTGGCGGCTTATGGGTTGTATAGCGGGGTGTTGAGTTTGTAGGCGGGTTTGCTTTGGCAGGTCCGGCCCCTTCGCGAGCAGGCTCACTCCTACATTTGGAGCGCGTACCCCTGTAGGAGTGAGCCTGCTCGCGATAGCGGTTTCAAATTCACCACTGTGGGCGATGTGACCCCAGTTCAGCGGCCGGCAAATCCCATCGCAACACCGTCCCGCTGATCTGCACCGGCATGCGCAACCTCCGCGCCGGGCCCCACGCGGTGTGCTCGATCAGCGAATCCTGATCCTGCGCCTCTTCGCCACGCAACGGTTCAGGCGTCCCCGGCCCATGCTCGATCAACAACTTCGCCGTGCGCGCCAACGACAACCGCGCCGAACCTCCGCGACCCTCAGCCAGGCGCTCCGTCAGCAACTTGAGTGCACTCGCCGCCATCAGATACCCCGTCGCGTGATCCAGCGCCTGCACCGGCAACGGCGTTGGCTTATCGCTTTGCTTCCAATGCTGGCCGGCCTCGGCGATGCCGCTGCTCATCTGTACCAGACTGTCGAAGCCCCGGCGGTTCTGCCACGGGCCGCTCCAGCCGTAGGCGTTGAGGCAGACGTCGATCAGCCCCGGTGCCAGTTGCTGGCGGCGCTCAACACCAAAACCGAGGTGTTCCAGAGCATCGGCGCGGTAGCCGTGCAGCAAAATATCGGCGTCTTTCAATAAACCTTCGAACACGGCTCGATCCGCGGATACTTGCAGATCCAGCCGCGCACAGCGTTTGCCGACGGTCATTTCCGGGACGACGCCGGGCTCGTTCCAGCTCGGCGGATCGATGCGCAGCACGTCGGCGCCCAGCCCTGCAAGAAAACGGCTGGCGGTGGGGCCGGCGAGCACGCGGGTCAGGTCGAGCACCTTGATCCCGGCCAGAGGTCGTTCGTTCGAACCGTGCCACGCGGCGCGCGTCTCGTTCGGCTGCTCGATGAAGTGCACCAGCGGTTCGGCATTCACCGCCAGTCCCTGTGGATGTTGCTGCCACTGCGCCCAGCTGCGCATTTCGGCGGCGCAGCCCTTGGCCCCGACCACCGCTTGCTCCAGATCCTTGCTCGCCCATTGCGCCACTTTCGTCGCCATTGCCGCACGGTCGGCACAGGCGCCGAGCACGCGTTCAGCGGCGGCGCGATGATGGGGTGCGTTGGTGTGCAGGCGGATCCAGCCGTCCCGGGTCGCATAGTCGCCGGCGATCGGGTCCCACAGCGGCGGCACTTGCCAGCCGATCGGGCGAAGCGAGGTGGAGAACCAGAACGAGGCCAGCCGCCGGTCGACTTCCACGCTCGGCAAGTGGCCGACCTGCTGATGAAGCAGTTCGCTGACGGCTTGCCCGGCAGCGGCAATACTTGCGCAAGCCAGTTCGGTGACGGCGAAGGCCGAGGGCAGGGCGCCGTGACCGTTGAAAGGAATTGGTGTGCGCGACAAGCCGAGTGCGGCTTGAATGGACGTGAGCAGATCAGACATCGAAGGCCCTCCGGAGCGAGAGGGCGATGATAGTGCAAAAGAACCGCGGTTTAGATGAAACCCGGTATGTGAACCCTTTCCCCTGTGGGAGCGAGCCTGCTCGCGAAGGCGGAGTGTCAGTCACTTCACATTTCACTGACTAACCGCCTTCGGGAGCAAGCCCCCTCCCACAGGGGATTTGTAGTGTTTCAGCTCTGGCAATCAGACGCGGAACTGATCCATCAACTTCATCTGCTGGCTCGCCAGGCTGTTGAGCTGGCTGCTGATCGCCGCCGATTCGGTGGCTTGCCCGGTGAGCGTTTCCGTCACGGTGCGAATCGCCGAGACGTTGCGGTTGACCTCTTCGGCCACCGCGCTTTGCTGTTCAGCAGCGCTGGCAATTTGCAGGTTCATGTCGCTGATCACCGTTACCGCATCGCTGATCTTGCCCAGCGCATCGACGGCGTGGCGGATCTGTCCGGCGTTGTTGTGCGCCTGGGTCTGGCTCGAATGCATGGTCGCGACCACGCCACGGGTGCCGGTCTGGATGCGTTCGATCACCAGACGAATCTCCTCTACCGAATCCTGCGTGCGCTTGGCCAGATTGCGCACTTCGTCCGCCACCACCGCAAACCCTCGGCCGCTTTCGCCGGCACGGGCCGCTTCAATCGCCGCGTTGAGCGCCAGCAGGTTGGTCTGTTCGGCGATGCTGCGGATCACTTCCAGCACCGAGCCGATCTGCTCGCTGTTGACCGCCAGTGCTTCGACTTCGCTCACCGCTTTGCTGACTTCATCGGCCAGTTGATTGATGTCGCGGGTGCTGCGCTCGATGATCGCCATGCCGTCCTTGGCCGACTGGTCGGCACCCTTGGCGGCGTTGGCGGCGTTCGAGGCGCTGTTGGCGACATCGTGAGCAGTGGCGCTCATTTCGTTGGATGCGGTGGCGACCTGGTCGATTTCGCGGAACTGCACCTGCATGCCTTCGCTGGTCTGCCGGGCGATTTCCGAGGACTGGTCGGCGGTGCCGCGCGCTTCGGTGATGCTCTGCTTGATCTGGGCGATGGTCGGTTGCAGTTTGTCGAGGAAGCGGTTGAACCAGTTCACCAGTTCGCCCAGTTCGTCTTTCTTGCTGTAGTTCAGGCGCTGGGTCAGGTCGCCTTCGCCGCTGGCGATGTTTTTCAGCATGTCGGCAACGCTGTTGATCGGGCGGGTAACGCCGGAGGCGGTGAGCCAGATCAGCAACAAACCGACCACACCGGCGGCGACGGCAACCAGCAGGGCGGTGATCACGCCGGTCTCTTGCGTGTCGTCGAGCACCGCTTGCAGCTTGACCGAGTCAGCCAGCAACACTTGCTTGGGCAGGTCGATGACCACGCCCCAGGCGCGCGAGTTGCCGATCGGATCGACCGGGTACACGGCGCGAATCAACTCGCCCTGTTCAAGGATTTTCGCGGTGCCGCTGCCAACCAATTGCAGGACATCCTTGCCATCGGCACCGAGGGTGTCGCTGATTTTTTTGCCGACCCGGCTGGCGTCAGCGCTGTCGGCAGCGAGCACGCCACTGCCGGAAACGATCAACATATGCCCGGCGTTGTTGAACAGGCTGCGTTGCGAATCGACGGCGGCGGCTTGCAGGGCGTCGAGGGCGATGTCGACACCGACCACGCCGATGGCTTTGCCGTCGACCAGCAGCGGCACGGAAATGGTCGTCATGAGCATTTCCTTGCCACCGACGGTGTCGGCATACGGGTCGAGCAGGCAGGTGCGCTTGTTGTCGCGAGGGCAGGTGTACCAACTGTTGTAGGGCGTACCGCTGACGCTGAGGGTGGTCTTGGTCAGGTCATCTTCGACCATGATCGTGTTCAGCGCGGCGCCGCCGGCACGGCTCCAGTACGAGGCGAAACGCCCGGCTTCGTTGGACTGACGCGCGGCATCGTTGGCGAACTCGCTGTCCTTGCCGTCGAGGCCGTCGGGTTCGAAGGCGAGCCAGATGCCGAGCACTTTATCGTTGCGCTCGAAGGCGGTTTTCAGGCTCTGGTTCAACTCTTCACGCACGGCGCCAGCATCCAGTGAACGCTTGGCCGCCATCGTCCGCAGATCTTTGATCTGGTCGGCGAGGGCAGTGACCACCAGCAGGCTTTCGCCAAAGGTTTTCTGCACCCGCACCGCTTGCTCGGCGGCCTTGGCTTGCAGCAGGTTCTGTACGCTGGCGGTGAGCATCTTGCTGCTCGAGGTGCTGACCAGCGCGTCGTTCTGGTTGGTCTGGTAAATGTTCATGCCGACAATCAGCGCCACCACACCGAGCAGGCACAGGCCGGAGAGCAGGACAATTTTCAGGCGAATGGAAACGGCGTCGAACATGGGCGATCTCACGAATGGAATAAACAGGTGGCCTGGGCCAGGAGCCCGGTTTGCCAAATCCATTCAGCGCCATTCAATGCTCATCGGCGTCGAGCGAGACGGCATGAGGCGCTTGCCGACGGACGGTCGCCGCTAAACGTTTGCGCAGGGGAAAGTGCTGAAAACGATTAAAAATTCAGGGAGATTTCGCTGGGCTCTGACGGCTTTTTTGTGGCGAGGGAGCTTGCTCCCGCTCGACTGCGCAGCCGTCGCAAAACCTGCAATCCAAGTCTGTCAGGCAAAATGCCGGGGAGTGCTTCGCTCTCCAGCGGGAGCAAGCTCCCTCGCCACAGGGAATTGGCTGAACTAGTGGGTGATGCATTCCGGGCGTGACCAGATCCACAGATTGCCCAGGCTCATCCCGGCAATCGCCAGGTAGATCGGCCAGCCGTGATCGAGTGTCACCAGCATCAGCGTCGCGCACAGCAGCATGCTCGCGGTGGCGCTGATCTTGGCCTTGCGCGCGATGATTCTGCCGTTGCGCCAGTTACTGAGGATCGGTCCGAACAGGCGGTGGTTTTCCAGCAAGGCACTCAGGCGCGGCGAACTGCGGGTCGCCGCCCACGCAGCGAGGAGGATGAACTCGGTGGTCGGCAGGCCGGGCACGACAATCGCGATCAGGCCGATGCCAAGGCTGACATAGGCGAGCAGACCGAACAGCAGACGGGCGAGTTTTGAGGTGGCGGGTGCGGGCATGGCTCAGCGGTGGCTTCTGAAGCGGAACGGAGATCTTACAGACTTTGCGCAATCCCCCTGTAGGAGTGAGCCTGCTCGCGATAGCGGTGTATCAGTCGACATCGATGTTGAATGAAAAGACGCTATCGCGAGCAGGCTCACTCCTACAGAGGAAAACTGCGGTGTGTCAGGCAGGTTCGGCTTCGGTTGCGTATGCCTGTTCCAGCAGCACGGTAAAGCGGTTGAACGCCTCCAGCGCACCTTGCTCCACTTCGGCCTCTTCCTCAGCCGTGAATGGCAAGGCGTCGAGGGTGCGCACGAAGCTTTTCCAGCCCTCGGCCCGGCCGCCTTCCGGCTCACCCAAATGACGGGCACCGAAGGTTTCGCTCAGCTCCAGCGCCACCGCGCGTTTGATCAGGAACGCTGCGCCGAGCTTCGAACCTTCGGACACGAAGAGCCAGCCCAGCGCCCGCGCCTTGCTCGGGTTTTTCACCGCGCCGGCCACGGGCGCCGGAACTTCGGTGTCGAGGTCGGCAAGGTCGGCCCTGGCCGCTTCGGCGCGGCAGCGGGCCGGCAGGTCCGGGATAATCGCGGTCAGTTCGGCGTCGTTGTACAGCTCGACCAGTTCCGACTGGAACAGGTATTGCGCGACGACGAAACGGGCGAAGCTGGCGCGGGTTTCGAATGGCGCGTGGGCCTTGACCAACGCATCGAGCTTGCTGTGCGGCTCATGGGTGATCTGGTTCAGGCGTTGCGAACGCAGGGCTTTTTCCGAGGCAGTCATGGGGGGTGTCCTTGATAGATGAGGCGCTTGATAACAAGACGTACGGGTAGACGCCGGAGCGTAAAAAAACCTCACTGCGCAATAACTGAACACGCGCAGTGAGGCCGGCCGGATCAGATGTCCCAGATCAGGTTGATTGCGAAGTTGCGTCCCGGTTGAGTCAGGCGATCGAGGTTGGCCGGTTGCGTTACCGAGGCTTCGCCAACGCTGTCGTAGCCGCGCACGTCATCCCACAGCCAGTATTTCTTGTCGGTCAGGTTGTAAATGCCGCCACTGACGGTGACGTCGTCGCTGACTTTGTAATACCCGGCCAGATCGAGAATGCCGAAGCCCGGCGTCTTGAACTGGCTGCTGACGCCGTCCGGCGACTTGAAATTGCTGTCGTCGACGCGGTCCTTTTTCTTCACCACGGTCCAGCTCAGCAGGCCGCCATAGGTGTCCTGGTCATAACCGAGACCGAACACGCCGGTGAGTGGATTGACGCTGTTGATCGGCTCGCCGTTGTCGTTGTTGCGACCGTAGGCGTAGGCGATCGAGCCTTGGGTGTAGAGGCCTTGCGGCGCGCCGAACGCATCCAGATTCAAGCGGCCTTTGACTTCCGCACCCTTGATCGTGGCGCGCTTGATGTTGTTGCTCTGGAAGGTCAGTTGGTCGTCGCCGGGCTTGACCGCATCTTCGTTAATGAAGTCGCGGTACTTGTTATAGAACACCGCGATGTCGAACGAGCCTTGCTCGAAGTTGCCGCGCAGACCGGTTTCGAAGCCTTTGCTTTTCTCCGGCTCAAGGTCGGAATTAGGCGCGACGGTGTAGCCGGTGGTGTTGTTCTCGAAACGGCCATACAGCGCCTTTGCGGTCGGGGTGCGGAAGCCTTCGGCGTACTGGCCGTACCAGGTGTAGTTTTCCGTCAGCGCGTAGGTCAGGCCGAACTTCGGCGACACCTTGTGCCAGGTCTTGTTCTTGTCGCTGACCGTGCCTTTGCCGTCGGCATTTACGGTGTTGAGGAATTCCTCGGTGATGTGCGGCTTGAGCTGGGTGTAGTCGTAACGCAGGCCCGGCACGAAGGTCCAGTCGTTCCAACTGATCTGGTCCTGGGCGAACAGGCTGTAGGTGTTGATGGTCGGATCGGGGAAGTCGCTGGCTTTCTTCAGTACATCAGCTGTACTGGTCGCGCCAATCGCCGTGCAGCCACGGCCGACGGCCAGGCACTTGCCATCGCCACTGCGCGAACCGGTGACTTTCTGTTGCTTGATCGTGGTGCCATAGGTCAGCACATGATCGGTGTCACCGATGGCGAAAGCCTTGTCCAGTTGCGCGTCGAACACCCACTGCTTTTCCTCGTAAAGCGTATCGCGCGTGCGCAGCACTTTACGGGTCATCGGGTAGTAATACTCTTCGGTACTCTGGTCGGTCTTGGCGATCTGGTGATTGAGGCTCCACTTGACGTTGTCGACCAGCAGGCTGTCGAGGGCAAAGCGGTGCTCGATGCCGAAACGCTCGCGGGTGATGGTGTCGTTGCCGGTGCGCCACTGGTACATGCCGCCGGGTAGCAGGCTGGTCGGGATCGTCGGGGCGCCGTTGACGTACGGGCCGCCGTAAGCACTTTTCTGGTCAGTGTCGCGGTCATCCTTGTACTTTTCGTAGGTCAGGCCCAGGCGCGAATCGTCGTTGTAGTTCCAGCCGAGCTTGGCCAGCACGTTGGTCGCGCGCACGTCCTCCGGGTTGGCGGCGGTGCGCGCAAGCCCCGTACCGTTGTTGTTGCCGTAGGATTCGGTTTCATGGCCGTCGCGCTGGCTGTAGTGCAACAGCGCATCGAACTGTTCGGCACGTCCGGCGACCGTGGCAGACTTCAACCAGCTGTCGTCGGCAGAGCTGTAACCGCTTTTCAAACGGGCGCCGACGTCTTTGCCGGGCTTGATGATGTCGTCTGCATCGAGGGTGTAATAACTGACGGCGCCACCGATGGCGTTACTGCCGTACAGCACCGACGCCGGACCACGGAGGATCTCTACGCGCTTGACGATTTCCGGGTCGACGTAGTTGCGCTGGCTCTTGGCGTACGGGCCATTGAAGAAACCGTTGGGGATTTCCACGCCGTCGACCTGCGTCAGAATGCGGTCGCCGTCGATGCCGCGGATGTTGTAGCCGCTGATGCCGCCACGCTGCCCGGCACCGCCGACGGAGACACCTGGCTCGTAGCGCACCAGATCCTTGATGGTATTGACGTTGTTGCGGTCCAACTGGTCGCGAGTGTGCACGCTGACAGTGGACGGCACGCTGGCGACGGACTGTTCCTGACGGGTGGCGCTGATGGTTACCTGATCCAGATTCAGCGTGCCGCTGGCGTTGCGCTTTTCCAGCACGACGTTGTTGTTGCTGATTTTGCGGAAGCTCAGGTTGGTCCCCACCAACAGCCGCTCCAAGGCTTTTTCCGGCGGCAGCGAACCGCGCACGCCCGGCGACGACACACCCTGGCCCAGTTCTGCCGGCAAGCCGACCTGCCAGCCGGTCACGGCGGTGAAGGCATTGAGTGCCGAGACCAGCGGTTGCTGGCCGATGGCGAACGAGTAATCCGCCATGTTGCGCGACGCCGGCTCAGTGGCAGCCAGCAGCGGTGCGCTGCCGGCCATCAGCATGGCCGCGGTCAACAGTGACAGTACGCGGGAAGGGGAAGCAGTCTGGCGGGTAAGGCGAGAGGACATCGATAGCGCTCCGTGTCGCACGAATCTTTATAGGTGCTGATCGCATGGTGATGCGAATCAATTGCATTGGCTATAACGAGACGTACTGCCGGTGGCTATCGAGTAAAAATAATTCTCATTTAGTTCAAGATCACCAACGCGGGAAACTCCTGTAAGCGCGCCGAGGTGATGTGAGCAAGGGAGCGGACCACGTCGAGCGGCTGATCGAGGCGGTAATTGCCAGTGACGGCAACGTCGGCCAGTTGCTCGTTGTTGTTGATGATCCAGCCCGGGTAGTAGCGGCGCAGTTCGGCCAGCACCTGATTCAGCGGGCAGTTCTCAAACACCAGTCGGCCTTGTACCCAGGCCAGGTCCGTGTTGGCATCGAGCCTGGCCGGCCGGTCGAAACCGTTGGGGCCGATGCGGATACTTTCCCCTGCGCTCAGGCGCACGCGGGCGTCGTTGTGCGTGGCGCGCAGATCGACGGCGCCACGCTGCACATTAACCTGCGCGACGCCGTCGAGATAACGCACGGCAAATGCGGTGTCATGCACGCTGGCCTGGACCGGGCCGGCATCGATTTCCAGCGGTTGGCTGCGCCCGCTGGCGATCTCGAAAAACGCCTCGCCCTGAAACAGCCGGGCCACGCGTTGCTGATCGTTGATGGTGCTGGAGAACGCCGAGTTGGTGTTGAGCAGGACCTTCGAGCCATCTTCGAGTTGCAGGCGCTGGCGCTCGCCAACCACGGTCAGGTGATCGGCTTGCAGGCGCAGCGGCAGGTTGCTGAAACTGAACAGACCGAGCACCAGCACCGCCGCGGTGGCCAAGGGTTTCCAGTGCGCGCGCAAGCGTTTGAAGGCCGTGACCCGGGAAGGTTTCGCCGCGAGGGCCTGTGCACACAATACGACCTGCGGACCGTCCCAGATTGCCTGAGCCCTGGCAAACGCCTCGGCATTCAACGGATCGGCCGCCAGCCAGGCATGAAATTGCCGGGTCTGCTCCTCGTCCGGGCTACCAAGCACGATGAGCCAGTCCAGCGCCTGGTCCATTGCGTTTGCAGCGTCCTGCACCGAATCCGGTGAAGGCGAGCGGTGGGTGTCCGTCACGGTGGTTCCTCGGCAGTGTCTGTGCACGGCTGTTTTTTTAGTGAAGCGTAAAAGTCGGGCAAGGGTAGCAAAGCCCGATGATCACTGCAGTCGATCCTGTCACTTACAGAAACGCCCTACAGCCTCAGTCGCCATTCAAGCGCTCGGCGACGCCGATGCAGATCGACATGATCAGTTTCAATTCTTTCTGCACGGTACTCAGCGACACGTTCAGTTCGTCGGCGATCTCCTGATAGCTGTGCCCGTGGAGGCGGCTGAGGATGAATATTTGTTGCTGGCGCATGCTGAGTTGGCTGAGGCTCACGTTCAAACGCTCCAGCAGTTGTTCGGCGTGGGCGGCGTCTTCGGCGCTGCTGGCGGGGGCGGCGATGCTGTGCACGACGTCCTGCGGAACATCGTCGACCATGGTTCGAGAATGAATCTTGCGCGCACGCAAATGGTCCAGCGCCAGATTGCGCGCGGTCTGGAAGACAAAAGGTTCAAGGTGATCGATGGCCCGCTCGCTCAGCGCCCGCGTCACGCGCAGGTAGGTCTCCTGCAACAGGTCTTCAGCGGTGCTGTGATTGTTGACCATCCGTTCCAGCGTGCGCAGCAGCGAAGTGCGCTGGGCGAGGAAGACGTGGTTGAAGCGCGATTGACTCACGGGAAGACCTGATCCATTTTGAGCGAATGATAATGATTGTCATCCAGCCAGATGGTCAAGCGCTGATTTCAAATTGAAATCGGAACCCCTGTGGGAGCGGGCTTGCTCGCGAAAGCTTTCTGTCAGTCGATATGGAATTGACTGACACGACGCCTTCGCGAGCAGGCTCGCTCCCACAGGGTTTGGGGGTATCCGCAATTATTCGGCGTTACACAACGCCAGGCAGTTATCCAGCATGCGGTTGGAGAAGCCCCACTCGTTGTCGTACCAGGCCAGCACTTTCAGCAATTTGCCGCTGGACTTGGTGTGGTTGGCGTCAAAAATCGACGACAGCGGGTTGTGGTTGAAGTCGCTGGAAACCAGCGGCAACGTGTTGTAACCCAAAATCTTCGAATGCTGGCTCGCCGCTTTCATCAGTGCGTTGACTTCGTCCGCCGAGGCTTCACGCTTGAGCTGTACCGTCAAATCCACCAGCGACACATTGATCACCGGCACGCGCACGGCCATGCCGGTCAATTTGCCGGCCAGTTCCGGCAGCACCAGGCCGACCGCTTCGGCAGCGCCGGTCTTGCTCGGGATCATGTTCTGCGTGGCCGAACGCGCGCGGTACGGGTCGGTGTGATAAACGTCGGTGAGGTTCTGGTCGTTGGTGTAGGCATGAATGGTGGTCATCAGACCGCTTTCGATGCCCAGCTCGCGGTGCAGCACTTGCGCCACGGGCGCGAGGCAGTTGGTGGTGCACGAGGCGTTGGAAATAATCTGGTGCGACTGGCGCAGAATGTCGTGGTTGACGCCGTAGACGACAGTGGCGTCGGCGCCTTTGGCCGGGGCCGAGATGATCACCTTGCGGGCGCCGGCGCTAATATGCGCGGCGGCTTTGGCGCGGTCGGTAAAGAGACCGGTGCATTCGAACACCACATCAATCTTTTCCGCCGCCCAAGGCAGTTCGGCCGGGTTGCGAATGGCGCTGACTGCAATGCGGTCGCCGTTGACCGTCAGGCTTTCGTTGTCATGAGCCACTTCGGCATCGAAGGTGCCATGAACGGTGTCGTATTTGAGCAGATGCGCGTTGATTGCACTGTCACCCAGATCGTTGATGGCGACGATCTGCAGGTCTTGACGATAGCCTTGGGTATACAGTGCGCGCAGGATATTACGGCCGATGCGGCCAAAACCATTGATTGCGATTCGTAGAGTCATGGAACAGCGCCGCCGTCGTTTTGTTGTTGGAATTACAAGATTATTCGCATAAAAATAGAAAACAAGCCTTTTTAGTGGCAATATTTTGTTTTATCTACAACGAGTGACCTGAATCAACTGGTCCGAATGGTCAAAAAAACCGTCCGTCATTCCAACGACAACGGTGTTTGACCAGCATAGACAATCAGGTCGCCACATCCGTTAGCCTGGAGTTCTACACATGCATCCCCGCGTTCTTGAGGTCACCGAACGGCTTATCGCCCGCAGCCGCGCCACGCGTCAGGCTTACCTTGCATTGATTCGCGGCGCCGCCACTGACGGGCCGATGCGCGGCAAGCTGCAATGCGCCAACTTCGCCCACGGCGTGGCCGGGTGCGGCACTGAAGACAAGCACAGCCTGCGGATGATGAACTCGGCGAACATCGCCATTGTGTCTTCGTATAACGACATGCTCTCGGCGCACCAGCCTTACGAAGTGTTCCCGCAGCAGATCAAGAACGCCTTGCGCGAAATCGGCTCGGTCGGCCAGTTTGCCGGCGGCACGCCTGCGATGTGCGACGGCGTAACCCAGGGTGAACCGGGCATGGAACTGAGCCTGCCGAGCCGCGAAGTCATCGCCATGTCGACCGCCGTGGCGCTGTCGCACAACATGTTCGACGGCGCGCTGATGCTCGGCATCTGCGACAAGATCGTCCCGGGCCTGATGATGGGCTCGCTGCGTTTCGGTCACTTGCCGACCATTTTTGTGCCGGGCGGGCCGATGGTCTCGGGTATTTCCAACAAGGAAAAAGCCGACGTCCGTCAGAAGTACGCCGAAGGCAAGGCCACTCGCGAAGAGCTGCTGGAATCGGAGATGAAGTCCTACCACAGCCCGGGCACCTGCACGTTCTACGGCACCGCCAACACCAACCAGTTGCTGATGGAAGTCATGGGCTTGCACTTGCCGGGCGCGTCCTTCGTCAACCCAAACACACCGCTGCGCGATGCCCTGACTCGCGAAGCCGCGCATCAGGTCACGCGCCTGACTAAGCAGAACGGCAACTTCATGCCGATCGGCGAAATTGTCGACGAGAAGGCGCTGGTCAATTCAATCGTCGCGCTGCACGCCACGGGCGGCTCGACCAACCACACCCTGCACATGCCGGCCATCGCCATGGCGGCGGGCATTCAACTGACCTGGCAAGACATGGCCGACCTCTCCGAAGTCGTGCCGACCCTCAGCCACGTCTATCCGAACGGCAAAGCTGACATTAACCATTTCCAGGCCGCCGGCGGCATGTCGTTCCTGATCCGCGAGCTGCTCGGCGCCGGTCTGTTGCACGAAGACGTCAACACCGTGCTCGGCCATGGCCTGAGCCGGTACACCAAAGAGCCGTTCCTCGATAACGGCGAGTTGGTCTGGCGCGAAGGCCCGACCGACAGCCTCGACGAAAACATCCTGCGTCCGGTTTCCCGTGCGTTTTCGCAAGAGGGCGGGTTGCGCGTGATGGAAGGCAACCTCGGTCGCGGTGTGATGAAAGTGTCTGCCGTGGCCCTGGAAAACCAGATTGTCGAAGCGCCGGCGATGGTGTTTCAGGATCAGCAGGACCTGGCCGATGCGTTCAAGGCCGGTCTGCTGGAAAAAGATTTCGTTGCGGTGATGCGCTTCCAGGGCCCGCGTTCCAACGGCATGCCGGAGTTGCACAAGATGACGCCGTTCCTCGGCGTACTGCAGGATCGCGGCTTCAAAGTGGCGCTGGTGACGGACGGGCGCATGTCCGGCGCGTCGGGGAAAATCCCGGCGGCGATTCACGTCAGCCCCGAAGCTTATGTCGGCGGCGCTTTGGCGCGCGTGCAAGAGGGCGATATCATCCGCGTCGATGGCGTCAAAGGCACCTTGGAACTCAAGGTCGACGCCGCCGAATTTGCCGCACGCGAACCCGCCAAAGGCCTGTTGGGCAACAACATCGGCAGCGGGCGTGAACTGTTCGGCTTCATGCGCATGGCCTTCAGCTCGGCGGAGCAGGGCGCCAGCGCCTTTACTTCTGCCCTGGAGACGCTTAATTGAAACTGGCTTTGGTCGGTGACATCGGAGGCACCAACGCGCGGTTCGCGTTGTGGCAAGACCAGCAATTGCAATCGGTTCAGGTGCTGGCCACGGCCGACTTTGCCACCCCGGAAGAGGCGATCGGCCTGTACCTGAGCGGGCTCGGTCTGGCGCCGGGTTCGATCGGTTCGGTGTGTCTGTCGGTGGCCGGTCCGGTCAGCGGCGATGAATTCAAATTCACCAACAATCACTGGCGGCTCAGTCGCAGCGCGTTCTGCAAGACATTGCAGGTCGAGCAGTTGTTGCTGACCAACGACTTCTCGGCGATGGCGCTGGGCATGACCCGCTTGCAGCCGGGCGAATTCCGCGTCGTTTGCGAAGGCACGCCGGAGCCGTTGCGCCCGGCCGTGGTCATCGGCCCGGGCACTGGCCTGGGTGTCGGCACCTTGCTCGATCTGGGCGAAGGTCGCTTTGCCGCGTTGCCGGGCGAGGGCGGTCATGTCGATCTGCCGCTGAGCAGCCCGCGGGAAACGCAACTGTGGCAGCACATCTACAGCGAGATCGGCCATGTCAGCGCCGAAACCGCGTTGAGCGGCAGCGGCTTGCCTCGGCTGTACCGGGCAATCTGCGCGGTGGATGGGCATGAGCCGACCCTCGATACACCAGAAGCGATTACAGCGGCCGGTCTGGCCGGTGATCCGATTGCTCTGGAAGTGCTCGAGCAGTTCTGCTGCTGGCTCGGTCGAGTGGCCGGCAACAACGTGCTTACCACCGGCGCACGCGGCGGGGTGTTTATCGTCGGTGGGGTCATTCCACGGTTCGCCGATTTCTTCCTCCAAAGCGGTTTCGCCCGCTGCTTCGCCGACAAGGGCTGCATGAGCGATTACTTCAAAGGCATCCCGGTGTGGCTGGTGACCGCGCCGTATTCCGGCCTGGTGGGTGCCGGCGTGGCGCTGGACCAGGCCACCCGAACCTGAAATACGGTCAACTGTAGGAGTGAGCCTGCTCGCGATAGCGGTACATCAGTCAACGAATCCGTTGGATGTGAAACCGCTATCGCGAGCAGGCTCACTCCTACAATGGTTTTGAGGTGTTTGTAAAATCAGCGCTTAAGGCATAATCCGCCCCAACTCCAACAACAAGGATGCCTTCGAAGTGAGCTCAGTCAACAAGTCGATATTGTTGGTCGATGACGACCAGGAAATACGCGAGTTGCTGGAAACCTACCTGACCCGCGCCGGGTTTCAGGTGCGGGCCACCGCCGATGGCGCCGGTTTTCGCCAGGCGCTCAACGAAGCGCCGAGCGATCTGGTGATCCTCGATGTCATGTTGCCCGACGAAGACGGTTTCAGCCTGTGCCGTTGGGTGCGCCAGCATCCGCGTCAGGCGCAGGTGCCGATCATCATGCTCACCGCCAGTTCCGACGAAGCCGACCGGGTGATCGGTCTGGAACTCGGCGCTGACGATTACCTTGGCAAACCGTTCAGCCCGCGCGAATTGCAAGCGCGGATCAAGGCCCTGCTGCGCCGCGCACAATTCGCTCACGAACGCAGCGGCAGTGAAGTGCTGGCCTTCGATGACTGGCGCCTGGACATGGTCAGTCACCGGCTGTTTCACGCGGACGGCGAGGAAGTGATTCTCTCCGGCGCCGATTTCGCCTTGCTCAAACTGTTCCTTGATCACCCGCAGCAAATCCTCGACCGCGACACCATCGGCAACGCCACCCGTGGCCGCGATCTGATGCCGCTCGACCGCATCGTCGACATGGCCGTCAGCCGTTTGCGCCAGCGCCTGCGCGACACCGAAAAACCGCCGCGGCTGATCCGCACCGTGCGTGGCAGCGGTTATCAGCTGGCAGCCAATGTGGTTGCCGGCAATGGTCACTGAGTCGCTGCGCAAACTCGCTGCCAGGGTCCCGGTGCCGCGCTCGCTGCTCGGTCGCATGCTGCTGTTGACGCTGCTCGCGGTGCTGTTCGCGCAGACGTTATCCAGCGTGATCTGGGTCTCGCAACTGCGCGCCACTCAGCTTGAAGGGTTGGTCACCAGCGCCCGTAGCCTCGCCCATTCGATGACCGCCAGCGTCAGCTATTTCCGCTCTCTGCCGGTGGCCTATCGACCGCTGGTACTCGACCAGTTGCGCAGCATGGGCGGCACGCGATTCGTGGTGACGCTCAATGACCGACCGTTGGGCATGGAAGTGCTGCCGGTCACGCCGCGCAAGGCGGCGGTGATGAAAGCGGTGGATGAAGTGCTGCGGCAGACCCTGGGGCATGACACCGATATTTCGGTGACGTTTGTCAGCCCCGAGGACCTGCGGATTTTCAACGCCGGGCTGAAACTCGACGAGTTGCCGCGTTCCTGGGCGCACTACGCGCTGACCCTCGAACCGGTCAATCCGCCAGTGCTGGTCACGCAAATTCAAATGGCCCCGGGCGAATGGCTGTACATCGCCTCGCTGTTGCCCGAGCCGTACACCAGTCTCGAAGAGCAAGGCCTGCCGGCGCAGCAGGTCTGGTTCATCGTGCTCACCAGTGGTTTTCTTTTGTTGTTCATCGGTCTGCTGGTGCATTGGCAGAGCCGGCCACTCAAACGTCTGGCGCGGGCGGCGCGCGACCTGTCGCTGGGCGCCGACGTCGAGCCGGTCGCCGAGGGCGGCGGCAGCGAAGTGGTTGAAGTGGGCCGCGCGTTCAACACCATGCGCGAGCGCATCAGCCGCTATCTGACCGAACGCAGCCAGTTATTCAGTGCGATTTCCCATGACCTGCGCACGCCAATCACGCGTTTGCGCCTGCGCGTCGAGTTGCTGGAAGACGAAAAACTGCAAGCCAAATTCGGCCGCGATCTCGATGAGTTGGAGTTGTTGGTCAAAGGCGCGCTGCAATGTGTCAAAGACACCGACATCCATGAAAACATCGAGCCGGTGGACCTCAATCATGTGCTCGATTGTCTGGTCGAGCCGTACCTGGCGCCCAACGGCAATGGCCGCGTCACCCAGCACGGGCGGGCGCTGTCGGCATATCCGGGCAAACCGCTGGCGCTCAAGCGCTGCATCGGCAACCTGATCGACAACGCCTTGAAGTACGGGCAGAACGCGCACCTGCACATCGACGACGATGACAGCGCGTTTGTTTTGCATGTCGATGATGAAGGGCCGGGCGTGCCGCAGCAGCGGCTGGAGCAGGTGTTCGAGCCGCACTTCAGGCTGGCGGGGCAGCAGCAGGGCTATGGGTTGGGCCTGGGGATTGCGCGCAACATTGCCCATAGCCATGGCGGCGAGGTGACGTTGCAGAATCTGCGAGAGGGCGGGTTGCGGGTGACGCTGCAGTTGCCGCGCAGTGTTGATTAGTCAGACCGCGTTACCGTTCTTCGCGAGCAGGCTCGCTCCCACATTCGACCGCGTTGCGGCGGGTGGAATGCGTTCACCTGTGGGAGCGAGCCTGCTCGCGAAGGCGTCAGATGCATCAATACAAATGTCACAGGCCAGTGACAAACCCCGTCCCCTTCGTTACAAGCCCAGCCCGGCCCGTTGTTTAGACTGCCCGCAGTCATAACAACAAAAAAGGGCCACTCCATGGACACCTTTCATCCAGGCTTCAGCAGTTGGCTGAACGCCCCTGCCCATCAGCAATGGCTCGCCGCCGAAGGCCTGCGCCTGCTGAATTTCGCCAAAGCTTCGAAACTGCCTGAAGGCTTCGGCAATCTCGACGAGCGCGGCCACCTGCCGGTGAACGCCCACGCTGAAACCATGAACACCGCGCGCATGACCCACAGTTTCGCCATGGCCCACATTCAGGGCCTGCCGGGGTTTGCCGAGCTGGTCGATCACGGCATCGCCGCCCTGCGCGGGCCGTTGCGCGATGCGCTGCACGGCGGCTGGTTTGCGGTCGCCGGGCACCGTGACGACAACACCGGCAAAAACGCCTACCTGCACGCCTTCGTCGCGCTGGCCGCCAGCTCTGCGGTGGTCGCGCAACGGCCCGGCGCGCAGGCCTTGCTGGATGACGCGATCGACATCATCGACACTTATTTCTGGAGCGAAGAAGAGGGCGCCATGCGCGAATTCTTCAACCGCGACTGGAGCGAAGAAGAAGCCTATCGCGGCGCCAACAGCAACATGCACGCGACCGAAGCATTCCTTGCGCTGGCCGATGTCACTGAAGACCCGCGCTGGCTGATCCGTGCGCAACGCATCGTCGAGCGAGTGATCCACGGTCACGCCGCTGCCAACGGGTACATGGTTATCGAACATTTCGATCGAGACTGGCAACCGTTGCGCGACTACAACCACGCCAATCCCACCGACGGTTTCCGCCCTTACGGCACCACCCCGGGCCACGGGTTCGAGTGGGCGCGGCTGTTGTTGCACCTGGAAGCCGCGCGGGTCCAGGCCGGCATGCTCACGCCGGGCTGGTTGGCAACCGATGCGCAAAAGCTGTTCGAGAACAACTGCCGCCACGGCTGGGATGTCGACGGTGCGCCGGGCATCGTCTACACCCTCGACTGGGACAACCAGGCCGTCGTCCGCCATCGGCTGCACTGGACGCACGCCGAAGCGAGTGCCGCCGCCAGTGCCCTGCTCAAACGCACGGGCGAGGCGCAATACGAGACCTGGTACCGACTGTTCTGGGAATTCTGCGAGACGCATTTTATCGACCGCTGCGACGGCAGCTGGCATCACGAACTCAGTCCACAGAACCTGCCCAGCGCCGATATCTGGCCGGGCAAGCCCGATCTGTATCACGCCTGGCAAGCCGTACTTATCCCTCGATTACCGTTGGCGCCGAGCATGGCCACGGCTTTGGCGCAGGTGTCCCGGCCTGCTCCTGTGTAACCATGTGGTGACATTTACGCATCGCTTCGTTACCTGCGAAGCGAAATGCCCTGTTTAAACTCCTGTGCAGCGCAAGCACCAGACTTGCAATGCATAACAACAAGAAAGGTACATCTCGAATGAATGCGATTTCTCGCCTCGCTACTGTCATTTCTGTCGCCTCCCTGTTCCCGCTCGCAATCCTGCCGCTCAGTGTCTCCGCTGCCGAATCCAAAGGTTCGGTCGAAGTCGTGCACTGGTGGACTTCCGGTGGCGAAAAAGCTGCCGTCGATGTGCTCAAGGCTCAAGTCGAAAAAGACGGTTTCACCTGGAAAGACGGCGCTGTCGCCGGCGGTGGTGGTGCGACTGCCATGACCGTGTTGAAAAGCCGTGCCGTGGCCGGCAATCCACCGGGCGTCGCCCAGATCAAGGGCCCGGACATTCAGGAATGGGCATCGACCGGTCTGCTCGACACCGACGTGCTGGAAGATGTCGCCAAGTCGGAGAAGTGGGACAGCCTGCTCGACAAGAAAGTCTCCGATACCGTGAAGTACGACGGTGATTACGTGGCCGTGCCGGTGAACATTCACCGCGTGAACTGGCTGTGGATCAACCCGGAAGTCTTCAAGAAAGCCGGTATCACCAAAAATCCAACCACCCTCGAAGAGTTCTACGCCGCCGGCGACAAGCTGAAAGCGGCGGGCTTCATTCCGCTGGCCCACGGCGGTCAGCCTTGGCAGGACAGCACCGTGTTCGAAGCCGTGGTGCTCTCGGTCATGGGTGTGGATGGCTACAAGAAAGCCCTGGTCGACCTGGACAACAGCGCGCTGACCGGCCCTGATATGGTCAAGGCACTGACCGAACTGAAGAAAGTCGCGACCTACATGGACGCTGACGGCAAAGGCCAGGACTGGAACCTGGAAGCGGCCAAGGTCATCAACGGCAAGGCCGGCATGCAGATCATGGGTGACTGGGCCAAATCCGAATGGACCGCCGCCAGGAAAGTCGCCGGCAAGGACTACGAGTGCGTGGCGTTCCCGGGCACTGACAAGGCTTTCACCTACAACATCGACTCGCTGGCCGTGTTCAAGCAGAAGGACGCAGGCACTGCGGCCGGTCAGCAGGACATCGCCAAAGTCGTGCTGGGTGAAAACTTCCAGAAAGTCTTCAGCATCAACAAAGGCTCGATTCCGGTACGCAACGACATGTTGAACAACATGGACAAGCTCGGCTTTGACTCTTGCGCCCAGACCGCGGCCAAGGATTTCCTCGCGGACGCCAAGTCCGGCGGCCTGCAACCAAGCATGGCGCACAACATGGCGACCACGCTGGCCGTGCAGGGCGCGTTCTTTGATGTCGTGACCAACTACATCAACGACCCGAAAGCCGATCCAGCCGACACCGCCAAGAAACTCGGCGCGGCGATCAAGTCGGCCAAGTAATGCTTGGCCCCTGTAGGAGTGAGCCTTTGTGGTGAGGGGATTTATCCCCGTTGGGTCGCGAAGCGGCCCCGGAAAGTTGCAGCGGCGCAGTGTCTGAAATACCGCGTGTAATGATTTTGCGACTGCTTCGCAGCCGAACGGGGATAAATCCCCTCGCCACAGGGCTCACTCCTACAAGGGAATGCTTTCGTAAACCCCTATTTTGGATTTCCCCATGAGTTCTGTTGCTGTGTTCAGCAAGGCCTCGCCGTTCGATGCATTGCAGCGCTGGCTACCGAAACTGGTGCTGGCGCCGAGCATGTTCATCGTGCTGGTGGGCTTTTATGGCTACATCCTGTGGACGTTCGTTCTGTCGTTCACCACGTCGACGTTCCTGCCCAATTACAAGTGGGCGGGCCTGGCGCAATACGCGCGGTTGTTCGACAACGACCGCTGGTGGGTCGCAAGCAAGAACCTCGCTGTGTTCGGCGGCATGTTCATCGGCATTACCCTGGTGATCGGCGTGTTGCTGGCGGTGTTCCTCGACCAGCGCATCCGTCGCGAAGGCTTTATCCGCACCATTTACCTGTATCCGATGGCGCTCTCGATGATCGTCACCGGTACCGCGTGGAAATGGCTGCTCAACCCGGGCATGGGCCTGGACAAATTGTTGCGTGACTGGGGCTGGGAAGGCTTCCGTCTGGACTGGCTGATCGACCCGGACCGCGTGGTCTACTGCCTGGTGATCGCCGCTGTGTGGCAAGCCTCGGGCTTCATCATGGCGATGTTCCTCGCCGGCCTGCGCGGCGTCGATCAATCGATCATTCGTGCTGCGCAAATCGATGGCGCGAGCATGCCGCGCATCTACTGGAAAGTCGTGTTGCCAAGCCTGCGTCCGGTGTTCTTCAGTGCGGTGATGATCCTGGCGCACATCGCGATCAAGAGCTTCGACCTGGTTGCGGCGATGACTGCCGGTGGTCCGGGTTATTCCTCTGACTTGCCAGCGATGTTCATGTACTCCTTCACCTTCAGTCGCGGCCAGATGGGCATGGGCTCGGCCAGTGCGATTCTGATGCTCGGTGCGATCCTGGCGATCATCGTGCCTTACCTGTATTCCGAGCTGAGGACCAAGCGCAATGACTAGTCTCGCTGCCAAACCTGCCATCAGTTTCAGTCGCATCGCCATCTACGCGGTGCTGATTTTCGCTGTGTTTCTGTATCTGGTGCCGCTGGTGGTGATGTTGCTGACCAGCTTCAAGACCCCCGAAGACATCAGCACCGGCAACCTGCTGAGCTGGCCGACGGTGGTCAGCGGCATTGGCTGGGTCAAGGCCTGGGCCACGGTTGACGGCTACTTCTGGAACTCGATCAAGATCACCGTGCCCGCCGTGATCATCTCCACGGCCATCGGTGCGTTGAACGGCTACGTGCTGTCGATGTGGCGCTTTCGCGGTTCGCAGTTGTTCTTCGGCCTGTTGCTGTTCGGCTGCTTCCTGCCGTTCCAGACCGTGCTGCTGCCAGCCTCGTTCACCCTCGGCAAGATGGGCCTGGCGAGCACCACCACCGGCCTGGTGTTCGTTCACGTGGTTTACGGTCTGGCGTTCACTACGCTGTTCTTCCGTAACTACTACGTGAGCATTCCCGATGCGCTGGTCAAGGCCGCGCGCCTGGACGGCGCCGGTTTCTTCACGATTTTCCGCCGCATCATCCTGCCGATGTCGACGCCGATCATCATGGTCTGCCTGATCTGGCAGTTCACCCAGATCTGGAACGACTTCCTGTTCGGGGTGGTGTTCTCCAGCGGTGATTCGCAACCGATCACCGTGGCGCTGAACAACCTGGTCAACACCAGCACCGGTGCCAAGGAATACAACGTGGACATGGCAGCGGCGATGATCGCCGGCCTGCCGACCCTGCTGGTCTATGTGGTCGCAGGCAAGTATTTCGTGCGCGGGCTGACGGCCGGCGCAGTCAAGGGGTAATCATGGCAACGCTCGAACTTCGCAATGTAAACAAGACTTACGGCGCCGGCTTGCCGGACACCCTGAAGAACATCGAACTGTCGATCAAGGACGGTGAATTCCTGATCCTCGTCGGCCCGTCGGGCTGCGGCAAATCGACCTTGATGAACTGCATCGCCGGGTTGGAAACGATCACCGGCGGCGCGATCATGATCGGCGATCAGGACGTCAGTGGCATGAGCCCCAAGGATCGTGACATCGCCATGGTGTTCCAGTCCTACGCGCTGTACCCGACCATGAGCGTGCGCGAGAACATCGAATTCGGCCTGAAGATCCGCAAGATGCCGCAGGCCTCGATCGATGAAGAAGTTGCCCGCGTGGCCAAGCTGCTGCAGATCGAACACTTGCTCAACCGTAAACCGGGTCAGCTTTCCGGCGGTCAGCAACAGCGGGTGGCGATGGGCCGTGCACTGGCGCGTCGACCGAAGATTTATCTGTTCGACGAACCGCTGTCCAACCTCGACGCGAAGCTGCGCGTCGAGATGCGCACCGAAATGAAACTGATGCACCAGCGGCTGAAAACCACCACGGTTTACGTGACCCACGACCAGATCGAAGCGATGACGCTGGGCGATAAGGTTGCGGTGATGAAAGACGGAATCATTCAGCAGTTCGGCACGCCTAAAGAGATCTACAACGACCCGGCCAACCTGTTCGTGGCGAGCTTCATCGGTTCGCCGCCGATGAACTTCATCCCCCTGCGTTTGCAACGCAAGGACGGTCGTCTGCTGGCGCTGCTCGACAGCGGTCAGGCGCGTTGCGAGTTGCCGATGAGCATGCAGGATGCCGGTCTCGAAGACCGCGAAGTGATCCTTGGCCTGCGCCCGGAGCAGATCTGTCTGGCGAACGGCGAGGGCAATGGTTTGCCGAGCATTCGTGCCGAAGTGCAGGTCACCGAACCGACGGGTCCGGACACCCTGGTGTTCGTCAATTTGAACGACACCAAAGTCTGCTGCCGTCTGGCGCCGGACGTGGCGCCGCAGGTGGGCGAAAGCCTGACGCTGCAGTTCGATCCATCGAAAGTGTTGTTGTTCGATGCCAATACCGGCGAGCGTCTGGGCACTGCCGGCCAACCACAGACCGATGCGCGGTCTGCGAACGTCGCCCAATTCAAAGGGCGCTGAAAAACAATGTAGGAGTGAGCCTGCTCGCGATGACGGTGTATCAGTCGACAGAGATGTTGAATGTAAAACCGCTATCGCGAGCAGGCTCACTCCTACAAAGGAGCACGCGGTGAATGGTCTGTCATTCGTCGCACTTTATGTAAACCGCGTTAGATAAAAACAGTTAATAACAATAAAGACGAGGATGTAGGGATGAAAAAGAAACACGTCAATGCCCGGTTGATCTGCCAAATGTCCGCTGCTGCGGCATTGGTGCTGGCCGGCAATGCGATGGCGGCGGATGCGTTCAGCTCCGACTCCAAATGGATGACCGGTGACTGGGGTGGGGAGCGGACCCGGCTGATCGAGCAGGGTATCGACATCAAGGCCGACTACGTTGGGGAAATGGGCGCCAACCTGAACGGCGGCTACAACGACGACAAGACCGCGCGTTACGCCGACCAGTTCGGTCTGGGCGTGGCCCTCGACCTGCAAAAACTGTGGGGCTGGGACAACACTCAGGCGAAGATCCAGCTGACCAATCGTAACGGCTACAACATCTCCAACGACCGCGTTGGCGATCCGCGTGCCGGCACCCTCAGTTCCTCGCAGGAAGTCTACGGCCGCGGCCACATGGTGCGTCTGACCCAGTTGTGGATTCAGCACCAGTTCTTCGACAACAAGCTCGACGTCAAGGCCGGTTACTTCGGTGAAGGCGAAGACTTCAACACCTTCCCGTGCGAGTTCCAGAACCTGGCGTTCTGCGGTTCTCAGGTGGGTAACTGGGCAACCAACATCTGGTACAACTGGCCGGTCAGCCAGGCCGCTATCCGTGTGAAGTACAACATCAACGACGAGCTCTACGCGCAGATCGGTGCGTACAACCAGAACCCGTCGCAGCTGGAACACGGCAACGGCTTCAAGCTCAGTGGCAGCGGCACCAAGGGTACCGTTTTGCCGGTTGAATTGGTCTGGTCGCCGAAGGTCAACAGCCTGCCGGGCGAATACCGCGTCGGTTACTACAAGAGCACGGCCGATGCCGATGACGTTCGCGAAGACGTCAACGGTTTCGATGCGGCAACCACTGGCGATGCGTACAAAACCCACAGCAGCAAAAGCGGCTACTGGTTCGTCGCGCAACAGCAACTCACTACCCACAACGGTGATGCGACGCGCGGTCTGAACATTGCCGCCAACGCGACCTTCCACGACAAGGACACCAACTTCATCGACAACTACCAATCGGTGATGTTTGTCTACAAAGGTCCATTCGATGCGCGTCCGAAAGATGACATCGGTATTGGCGCGGCGCGTATCCACGTCAACAAGGACGTCAAGCGCAACGCCGAACTGCTGAACGCTTCCAACGGTGTTTCCGACTACGACAACGCCGCGTTCTCGCCGATTCGTGAAACCGAATACAACTACGAGCTCAACTACGGCTTCCACGTCACCAACTGGCTGACCGTGCGTCCCAACCTGCAATACATCACCCATCCGGGCGGTGTGGATGAAGTCGATAACGCTTTGGTCGCTGGCCTGAAAATTCAGTCTACGTTCTAACGCGTCTGCGATAAGCTCCTCTCTATGTGCGCATTTTGCGGACAGCCTTGGCTGTCCGCTTTTTTTTGCCAGACTCGCCGAAAGGTTTGTGTGGCGAGGGGATAAATCCCCTCGCCACAGTATTAACCGGTCACATAGGTAATTGAGTACCCCCATGATTTTCAGGACCGTAGCCAATGCATGAGCATCCGCTGCAACGCTTCTTCAAGTCCCTGCGCGAGCGACCGGTGTTCGCCTGGGAGCGCTATCAGCTGCGCGACGTGTTGGTGATCGATCATCCGCTG
Organism: Pseudomonas sp. SWRI111; assembly: GCF_014268555.1. Taxonomy (NCBI): domain Bacteria; kingdom Pseudomonadati; phylum Pseudomonadota; class Gammaproteobacteria; order Pseudomonadales; family Pseudomonadaceae; genus Pseudomonas; species Pseudomonas sp. SWRI111. The sequence goes on from NZ_JABWQQ010000014.1 coordinate 75,426, forward strand.
TGTCAGGCGGTGTTCAGTCGTCAGGGCGCGCAGTTGCTGCACTTTCAGCCGCGTGGGCAAAAGCCGTGGTTGTGGTGCGCGGCGAAGTGGCCGCATGTCGGTGCGATTCGCGGTGGCGTACCGGTGTGCTGGCCGTGGTATGGCCGCCACCCGAGCGAAAACGCGTGGCCGTCCCACGGTTGGGCGCGATTGCTTGACTGGAAACTGCTCGACAGCAGCAGCGCCGAGGATGGCGTGCGCCTGCATTGGCAATTGCAGCTGTGCGACTGGCAAGTCGACCTGCACGCGCATCTGGGCGAACGCATGGAATTGCGCCTGAGCACCGAGCATCAGGACGACATGCCGTGCCAGTTGAGCCAGGCGTTGCACGCTTACTGGCGTATTGGCGATGTTGGTGAGATAGCGCTGTCTGGCCTCGAAGGCGCGCAGGGCTATGACCAGTTGAACCGTCAGGTTTGTCAGCAGGAAGGTGAGTTGCGGGTTGATGGCGGCTGTCAGCGAGTGTTTCAGCATGACGGCGAATTGCAGCTCAAGGACCACGCCTGGCAGCGTGAGTTGTGCATTGATACGGGTGACAGCGGTGACACGGTGGTCTGGCACCCGGGGTCACGGCCGCTGTTAGGGGTGAGTTGGGATGAAATTTGCGAGTTCGTCTGCGTGGAAGCAGCGGCGGGCGGCACCGACAGTCTGCATCTGGCGCCAGGAGAGAAGGCGCATTTGAGTTTGCAGGCGTGGGCGGCGGCCTGATTCTGTGTTGCTGCCGCTGGCCTCATCGCGAGCAGGCTCACTCCTACAGGGGGAATGCGTTTCAAATGTAGGAGTGAGCCTGCTCGCGATGGCGATTATCCAGTCAGCCGAGATTTTGGATCAATTGAACTCGTCACCCACCGGATACCGGCTCGCATTCAAACTCTCTTTGATCTTGCGCAAATGCGGCTGGAAATCCACGCCACGGCGCAACGTCATCCCCGTTGCCAACACATCCAGCACGGTCAACTGAATGATCCGCGAAGTCATCGGCATATAAATGTCGGTGTCTTCCGGCAGCGGAATGTTCAGACTCAGGGTACTGGCCTTGGCCAGCGGCGAATTCTCGGCGGTCAGGCCCAGCACCGAAGCACCGTTCTCACGGGCAATCCGCGCCACTTCAACCAGCTCGCGGGTACGCCCGGTGTAGGAAATGATCACGAACAGCTCGCCGGTGTGCGCCACCGAAGCGATCATCCGTTGCATCAGCACATCAGCGTGGGCGGTAACGGCCAGATTGAAACGGAAGAATTTGTGCTGCGCATCCAGCGCCACCGGGGCCGAAGCGCCGAGGCCGAAAAAGTGAATCTGCCGCGCCTGAATCAACAGGTCGACGGCGCGGCTGATCAGGTTCGGATCAAGTGCCTGACACGCACTGTCCAACGATGCAATGGCGCTGCCGAAAATCTTCTGCGTGTACGCTTCAGGGTTGTCGTCGGCCTCGACCGCACGGCTGACATACGCCGCGCCACTGGCCAGGCTCTGCGCCAGTTGCAGCTTGAGCTCGGGGTAGCCGCTGACGCCGAAAGAGCGGCAGAAACGGTTGACCGTCGGTTCGCTCACCGACGCCGCCTGGGCGAGGGCGGCGATGCTGAAGCGGGTGGCCTGCTGCGGGTTGAGCAGGATCACTTCGGCGACCTTGCGTTCGGCCTTGTTCAGCTCTTCAAGGCGACTCTGGATCTGTTCCAGTAAATTTCGCACGCGGTCCATATGACATTCCTAATTCACCTGCGCAAGGACGCGCGGGGTTATGCAAATCGGGCCTTTGATATGGCCCGTGACGGTGGCCTATCCTACTGATGGCTCTGACCGACCACCACACGGAATGTGTATTTTGCGAAAATGTTGTGGTTATTACTACATTTTCCCTTGAGTGATGCCTTGAAAAAAGGTATTTGTAGCTTAACTTGATAAAAGAACAAACATCATGCCTTCGATTACGGTTGAACCGTGCACCTTTGCCTTGTTCGGCGCGTTGGGCGATCTGGCCCTGCGCAAGCTGTTTCCTGCCCTTTATCACCTCGATGGCGCCGATCTGCTGCATGAGGACACGCGCATCATCGCGTTGGCCCGTGAAGCCGGTACCGAGCAGCAACACCTGGCGTTTATTGCCGCCGAACTGCGCCGCTATGTCGGCAAAGAGCTGAACGAAACCGTGGCCGAGCGCTTTCTGGCGCGCCTGACTTATTTGCACGTCGACTTCCTCAAGGCTGACGACTACGTCGCGCTGGCCGAACAGGCCGGCAGCAGCCAGCGCATGATTGCCTATTTCGCCACCCCGGCGGCTGTATACGGCGCGATCTGCGAAAACCTGGAAAAAGTTGGACTGGCCGCGAACACCCGCGTAGTGCTGGAAAAGCCGATCGGTTCGGACCTCGAATCTTCGCGCAAGGTCAACGATGCCGTGGCGCAGTTCTTCCCGGAAGACCGCACCTACCGCATCGACCACTACCTGGGCAAAGAGACCGTTCAGAACCTGATCGCCCTGCGTTTCGCCAACAGCCTGTTCGAAACCCAGTGGAACCAGAATTACATCTCCCACGTGGAAATCACCGTGGCCGAGAAGGTCGGCATCGAAGGCCGTTGGGGCTATTTCGACAAGGCCGGCCAACTGCGCGACATGATCCAGAATCACCTGTTGCAGCTGCTGTGCCTGATTGCCATGGACCCGCCGGCCGATCTGTCCGCCGACAGTATCCGTGACGAGAAAGTGAAAGTGCTCAAGGCGCTGGCGCCGATCAGCCCCGAAGGCCTGACCACCCAAGTGGTGCGCGGCCAGTACATCGCCGGCCACAGCGAAGGCAAATCCGTTCCGGGCTATCTCGAAGAACCCAATTCCAATACCCAGAGCGACACCGAAACCTTCGTCGCCCTGCGTGCCGACATCCGTAACTGGCGCTGGGCCGGCGTGCCGTTCTACCTGCGTACCGGCAAGCGCATGCCGCAGAAGCTGTCGCAGATCGTCATCCACTTCAAGGAACCGTCGCACTACATTTTCGCCCCCGAGCAGCGCTTGCAGATCAGCAACAAACTGATCATCCGCCTGCAACCGGACGAAGGCATTTCCTTGCGCGTGATGACCAAGGAGCAGGGCCTGGACAAAGGCATGCAACTGCGCAGCGGGCCGCTGCAACTGAATTTCTCCGACACCTGGCGTAGCGCGCGGATCCCCGATGCCTACGAGCGGTTGTTGCTGGAAGTGATGAACGGCAATCAGAACCTGTTTGTCCGTAAAGATGAAATCGAAGCCGCGTGGAAGTGGTGTGACCAGTTGATCGCCGGATGGAAAAAATCCGGTGACGCGCCCAAGCCGTATGCGGCCGGGTCGTGGGGGCCGATGAGCTCTATTGCACTGATCACGCGGGATGGGAGGTCGTGGTATGGCGATATCTGATGTGCAACTGCCAGCGGGCGTGAATGCCCACGAATTCAAGAGCCCGGTGCTGCTGGCCGAAGGCTTGGCGCTGAACGTTGCCAAGCAACTGAGCGAAGCCATTGCGGCACGCGGCAATGCGGTGCTGGTGGTGTCCGGGGGGCGTAGCCCGGTGGCGTTTTTCCAGCACCTGGCCAAGCAGGAACTGGACTGGTCGAAGGTGGTGATCACCCTCGCCGACGAGCGCTGGGTGCCGGTTGAACATGCCGACAGCAACGCCGGTCTGCTCAAGCAGTACCTGCTCAAGGGCCCGGCGGCCAAGGCGCAGTTCCTCAGCCTCTACAGCGCTGCGGCGAACGTCGAACAGGCCGCCGAACAGGCCGACCGCTTGCTCGCTGAACTGCCGGCGATTGATGTGCTGGTGCTGGGCATGGGTGATGACGGTCATACCGCGTCGTTGTTTCCAGACAGCCCGAACCTCGCCGAAGCCCTGCAAGCCGACGGCACGCGTCGTTGCTGGCCGATGCTCGCGCCAAGCGTGCCGCGTCAGCGCCTGACCATGAGCCGGGCATTGCTGGCGTCGGCCCGACACAAGATTCTGTCGATTTCCGGTCAGTCGAAACTGACCACCCTGAATGCCGCGCTGGCATCCGATGACGTCGCGGCCATGCCGGTGCGCGCGTTCCTGCAACCTACGTTAGAGATCTACTGGTGCCCATGAGCCAAGGAACAGCCGCTATGACAACCCTATCCCCGACCGTTTCCATGGCGGACAAAGTTGCCCTGATCGACAGTCTCTGCGCCAAGGCGCGGATCTTGCCGGTGATCACCATCGCTCGCGAACAGGACGTGCTGCCACTGGCCGACGCGCTCGCCGCCGGTGGCCTGACCGCGCTGGAAGTGACCCTGCGTTCGCAATTCGGCCTCAAGGCCATCCAGATCCTGCGCGAACAGCGCCCGGAATTGATGACCGGCGCCGGCACCGTGCTTGACCGCAACATGCTCGCGGCAGCCGAAGCGGCCGGTTCGCAGTTCATCGTCACCCCAGGCATCACCCGCGACCTGCTCGAAGCCAGCGTCGACAGCCCGATTCCGCTGTTGCCGGGCATCAGCAACGCCTCGGGCATCATGGAAGGCTACGGTCTGGGCTATCGCCGCTTCAAGCTGTTCCCGGCGGAAGTCAGCGGCGGCGTCGCGGCGATCAAAGCGTTGGGCGGCCCGTTCGGTGAAGTGAAATTCTGCCCGACCGGCGGCGTGAGCCCGGCCAATATCAAGAGCTACATGGCATTGAAAAACGTCATGTGCGTGGGCGGTAGCTGGATGCTTGATCCGGAATGGATCAAGAACGGCGACTGGGCCCGTATTCAGGAATGCACTGCCGAAGCCCTGGCGCTGCTGGACTGATCGTCACCCCTACACTTCGTTGTGTGTTCTACGGCTTTTCGGTGCGCTTGGTCGGCGCACCGTTTTTTTTGCGCTGAGAAAAGTGCCGGTACATGTTGCGATACATAGTTAACGCACACGGGCTTTTTCCCAAGGTTAACCTGCGTTCATCTTATGGAAGAGAGAACGCCTCATGGACGACCTTCAGTCTCTGACCCCTACGCCACACTCCCTTTATCAACCGCAACGGTCAGCCCCTGGCGGGCCCGATTGGCGCTCAGCCGAAGCCGAGGTGCGCAACATCAGCCGAGGCGTCGAAGGCCTGCCACTGATCCTGCGGCTGTCGCTGGTTGATGCCATGACCGGCGAACCGGTTAACCGCGCGCTGGTGCGTATACAGCAGGCAATCGATACCGACGTCTATCTGCGCGGCAGTCAATCGACCGATAGCCACGGCATCGTCCGTTTCACCAGTGTCTATCCGGATCGTCCGATAGCGGGCACTTCCTGCCTTACCCTGAACGTGTACATTCCAGGCGACGATGCGGGCGCGCGAGCCGATCATGAGGCGTGGGCCGGAACCTTGCACTTGCCCGGCCGCTGCGGCTGTGAACCCCGCGCCGATGACGCGCTGCAACTGATGTTGCAGCCGATTGCCGGCGATGACTTCGAGGACGGCGCCTTCGCTTGGCAGACGCTCGGCATCGATACCTTTGCCGTGTCGTCGCAGCTCGGCCTCGAGGGCTACGAAAAAAACGTCGGTGTGCCGTTTTAGCGCAGCTGGTTCAGCGCCCGCACCAGCAGTTCCATCTCGGCTGCCGTGGTGGTCAGCCCCGGTGTGATACGAATGCTCGGCCCGCTCGCGGCGCCGTGACGCACCACGCTGAACAGGTTGTATTCGTTGAGCAGGCGCTCGGCCATCGCTTGCTGATCGTCGTGCCGGGTGAAACGCAGCGAGGTGATGCCGCAGTACAACCGTGGATCGTCGGGCGTCATCACCTCGATGCCTGGCAGGTGCCGCACCGCGCTGACCCATAGATTGCGCAGATAGTTGAGCCGCGCACCTTTGGCCGGGGCGCCGCCGAGGGAACGATGCTCTTCGAGTACCAGCGGCAACGTCATCAACGCGGGAATGTTCGGCGTGCTGTACGAGGTTCGTGCACGGATATCGTTGCCCGGGAAGTGCGTTTCGCCCATGTCCGGGTCGATGTCGGCCAGACGCTGCGGCGCGATGTAGACAAAGCCCAGGGTCAGCGGTGCGCCGATCCATTTGTGCAGGTTGTATCCGGCGAACGCGATGCCCAGTGCCTCCAGATTGAACTCGACCTGGCCGAGCGCGTGGGCACCGTCGAGGATGATGTCGACGCCATATTCCTTGGCGAGCGCGGCGATGGCTGCCACTGGCATCACCAGGCCTGTGCGGTGCGTGACGTGCGTCAGGGCCATCAGCTTGAGTTTCGGGTGAGCGATAAACGCCGCGCGGTAGGTCGCCAGCAGGCTGTCGAAACTGGCCGGATGCGTGTGGTCGATCTCGATGACCTCGGCGCCGCGCTGCCGGGCCAGCCAGCGCATCGCGCCTTTGACCGTGTCGTATTCGAGATCGCAGATCAGCACCTGATCGCCCGGTTGCAGGCGGTTGTAATTGCGGATCAGTGACTGCAGGCCTTCGGTGGCGTTGCGGGTGAACGCCACGCACTGCGCCTGCACGCCGAGCAGCTCGGCCAGTTGTGCGCGAATGTCGAGGCTGTCCTGTTGCTCGAAACGCTGGCGCACATACACCGAGTTGCTGGTGTTGATCAGCTCGATGTTGCGGTGGTACTCCTCGATCACCGTGCGCGACATGCGCCCGAAGTAGCCGTTCTCCAGGTTCACGGGGCCGGGTTGTACATCGTAACGGTCGGCGAACGTCATCCAGAACGCTTCGTCACGGGCGCGGCGGGTGTTATCGGGCATGGTCGGTCAGCTCTGAAAGAGGAGGGCGCTTCAATGGCGCGGAGCGGGTTTGCCGTGTTTGGCGCGCAGCGGTTCAAGCAGGTCCGACAGGCCGTTGTGGTCGATCTCCTGCATCAACGCCAACAGACCGCCAAGTTCGCCATGGGGAAAGCCTTCGCGGGCGAACCAGTTCAGATAGGGCCCCGGCAGGTCGGCAATGATCCGCCCCTTGTATTTGCCGAAGGGCATTTCGCGGGTGATCAGCAATTCGAGTTTTTCGGGATTCATCGCGTTTTCGTCTGGCTTTAAAACAAACTGGAAAATACAGGCATTCTGCATGCAGGCCAAATGACAGATCATGCAAATAACAGGAATACAGATTTTTGCCTTACATGTAACTTGTTGAAATTAAAGAATTTAATTTGAGAAGCGAAGCTGGCACGCACACTGCAATATTCCTTGCATCTTCAACCCATCGCAAGGAATTGAAAAATGACCGACATGAATAAAGAAGCCATTTCTGTACTCAACGACCTGATTGAAACCTGCAAGGACGGTCAGGAAGGGTTCAAGACTTGCGCCGAAGACATCAAGCAGCCTGAACTGAAAACCCTGTTTGTGCAGCGCTCCGCCGACTGCGCTACCGCGGCTGCCGAGCTGCAAGCTCAGGTGCGCTCGCTGGGTGGCGATCCGGAAACTTCGACCAGCGTCAGCGGTGACCTGCACCGTCGCTGGGTCGACGTCAAAGCGATGTTCACCGGCAAGGACGAAGAGGCCGTTCTGAACGAAGCCGAGCGCGGTGAAGACCATGCGCTGAAGGCTTATCGTGAAGCCATCGAGAAAATCAACAAGCACAACCTGGTGGGTATCAAGGATCTGGTTGAGCGTCAGTACCACGGCGTACAACGCAACCACGATCAGGTGAAAGCCTTGCGTAACCAGGCTCGCGCCAACTCGTAAGCGTCACTGAAACAACTGTGGGAGCGGGGTTGCTCGCGAAGAGGTAGTGTCAGCAACGTCGTCGTTGCATGACACACCGCATTCGCGAGCAAGCCCGCTCCCACATTCGTTATATGTGTACTCGATAATCAGCCAATACTAATCGCGGGCAGCGTCGGCAACGTCACCGTCTGCTGCTTGCGCGGCGCGAGAATCTCCGCCTCGCCATCCACCACCAATTCATCACGCTGGTTGAATACGCGAGTGGCAATGCGCACGCGAAACTTCGGCAGCTTCTCAAGAATTTCCAGGCGCACCGTCAGCGTGTCGCCAATCTTCACCGGCTTCTGAAAGCTCATCTGCTGACCGATATAGATAGTCCCCGGCCCAGGCAATTCGCAGGCAACGGCGGCGCTGATCAGCGCACCGCTGAACATGCCGTGGGCGATTCGCTCCTTGAACATGCTGGCGGCGGCAAACTCGGCGTCCAGGTGCACCGGGTTGTGGTCGCCCGACATGGCCGCGAACAGCTGAATGTCGCGCTCCTCGACGGTCTTGCTGTAGCTGGCGGTCTGGCCGACTTCGAGGGCTTCGTAAGGGATGTTGGTAACCTGGGTCATCGGTCTCGATTCCTGTGACGGATTGAATCAATCCATAAAAAGTTATTCGCTGCGATGGCGGCGCGGATGGCTCAGGGCCTGGTCGATCCAGGCCAGCACATCGGCGCTGACTTCATCGCGATTGGTTTCGTTGAACAATTCGTGCCGGGCCTGCGGGTAGATCTTCAGGTGCAGGTGCTGGCTGCCCGCCGCGCGCAGGGCATTGGCCAGATCAGTCAGACGCTTGCCCTCGCTCACCGGATCACATTCGCCGCCAATCACCATCAGCGGCAGGCCCGGATCGATCTGGGCGAGATTGGACGCTTTGCTGATTTGCTGCAACCCGCCGAGCAGGTCGATCCACAGCTGATTGGTGCAGCGAAAGCCGCATAAAGGATCGCTGGCGTAGCGGTCGACTTCCAGCGGATCGCGGCTGAGCCAGTCGAAGCGGGTGCGCACCGGTTTGAATTTATGGTTGAACGAGCCGAACGACAGCCACTCGATCAGTGCACTGCGGCCCTTGCCGCCCTGACGCAGCTTTTCCAGACGCGCGATCTGGCGGGCGGCGCGATACAGGGCGACCGGCTGGAAGTTGGAGCCACTGAGTATCGCCCCCTGCAGGCTGGCGCTGTGGTGCAGCAAATAGCCCTGGGCCAGGTAGCTGCCCATGCTGTGGCCGAGCAGGATAATCGGCACGCCGGGGTGTTGTTGGCCGATGTGCTGGTTGAGGCTGGCGAGGTCGCCGAGCACTTTGCGCCAGCCGTCGTCATCGGCGAAGTGGCCGAGGGTGCCGTTGTCGGCGGTTCGGCCATGTCCGCGCAGATCCGGGGCGTACACACCGTAGTCTTTGTCGCAAAACGTGTCGGCGAGTCTGGCGTAGCGAGCGCTGTGTTCAGCCATGCCATGGGCTATCAGAATCACCGCTTTCAACGGCGCGCCCGGCAGCCAGCGATTGACGTACAGGCGGCTGCGGTCACTCGCATCCAGCCATAGGGTGTCGTGGATCATGGCGATTCCTTTGCTCAGGGTCGGCACATGTATAGCGCGTCTGATCAGCCCACGCCACGGCAGGAAGATTCACACGGTCAATGACGGCTTTACCCATATTTGCCTGATTGGCCATAACTGCTAGTGTCCGTGAAGCTCCGCTTTTTGCTTTCCCGCTCAACGGATGAGCGAGAAATGACAGAAACGCGGCCCGGATCGGCTCAGGTAAAGAGGACAAGAACAATGCAACCTGATTTCTGGAACGACAAACGCCCGGCCGGCGTACCGCTGGACATCGACATGGGTGAGTTCAAGTCGGTGATCGAGGTGTTCGAGCGTTCCTGCAAAAAATTCGCCGATCGCCCGGCGTTCAGCAACATGGGCATCACCCTGACTTACGCCGAGCTCGAACGTCAGAGCGCCGCGTTCGCCGGCTATCTGCAAGCGCATACCGATCTGGTGCCGGGGGATCGCATTGCGGTGCAGATGCCTAACGTCCTGCATTATCCGATTGCGGTGTTCGGCGCTTTGCGTGCCGGGCTGATCGTGGTCAATACCAATCCGCTGTACACCGCGCGCGAGATGCGTCACCAGTTCAAGGACTCCGGCGCGCGGGCGCTGGTGTACCTGAACGTGTTCGGGCAGAAAGTCCAGGAAGTGCTGCCCGACACGGACATCCAGTACCTGATCGAAGCGAAGATGGGCGATCTCATGCCCACTGCCAAGGGCTGGCTGGTCAACACCGTGGTCAGCAAAGTGAAAAAAATGGTCCCGGCGTATTCGCTGCCGCAGGCGATCTCGTTCAAGAGCGCGCTGCGTCTGGGCCGGGGCTTGGGTATCAAGCCGTTGAGCGTCGGCCTCGACGACATTGCCGTGCTGCAATACACCGGCGGCACCACGGGCCTGGCCAAGGGCGCGATGCTCACCCATGGCAATCTGGTGGCGAACATGCAGCAGGTGCGCGCCTGCCTGGCACAGCTCGGGCCGGATGGTCAGCCGCTGCTGCGCGAAGGGCAGGAAGTGATGGTCGCGCCGCTGCCGCTGTACCACATCTATGCCTTCACCGCGAATTGCATGTGCATGATGGTCTCGGGCAATCACAACGTACTGATCACCAATCCGCGCGATATCGCCGGCTTCATCAAGGAACTGAAAAACTGGCGCTTCTCGGCGTTGCTCGGCTTGAACACCTTGTTTGTGGCGCTGATGGACCATCCGGATTTCAAGACTTTGGATTTCTCCAGCCTGAAACTCACCAACTCCGGCGGCACCGCGCTGGTCAAGGCCACCGCCGAGCGTTGGGAGCAGATCACCGGGTGTCGCATCACCGAAGGTTACGGTCTGACCGAAACCTCGCCGGTGGCCTGCACCAACCCGTACGGCGACCAGTCGCGCCTGGGCACGGTGGGCCTGCCGGTGCCGGGCACTTTGCTCAAAGTCATCGATGATGACGGTGCCGAGCTGCCCCTGGGCGAGCGCGGCGAGTTGTGCATCAAAGGCCCGCAGATCATGAAGGGCTACTGGAACAAACCCGAAGCCACTGCCGAAGTGCTGGATGCCGACGGCTGGTTCAAGTCGGGCGACATTGCCGTGATCGACCCGGACGGTTTCGTGCGCATCGTCGACCGCAAGAAGGACATGATCATTGTCTCGGGCTTCAATGTGTACCCCAACGAAATCGAAGACGTGGTCATGGCTCACCCGAAAGTCGCCAACTGTGCGGTGATCGGCGTGCCGGACGAACGTTCGGGCGAGGCCGTGAAGCTGTTCGTGGTGGCGCGGGAGTCCGGGGTCAGCCTTGAAGAACTGAAGGCCTACTGCAAAGAGAATTTCACCGCCTACAAGGTGCCCAAACACATTGTCTTGCGCGAGTCTTTGCCGATGACGCCTGTAGGGAAAATTCTGCGGCGTGAGTTGCGGGATATCGCCTAAGCGGTGAATGGCCGCGCGTTGCGCGGATCGCGAGCAGGCTCACTCCTACAAGGGAACTGTGTACTCCCTGTAGGAGTGAGCCTGCTCGCGATTCTTTGTTTGGTGCCCATGAAAACCGGGGCTTTCACAGGTTTATAGGATTTTTGCTCTAAAATGACTGCTGACAAGTCTTGAGTCATCAATATGACTGTAGGGCCCACGTTTGGCTCTAGTCGACCCTTGGCAAAGCTGCTACTCTCGGCGCGCTTTGTGACTTCTCGGCCTCTGTAAAGCCAGATTCACCAATACAAAACACACACCAATAATAATCGCATCAAATGCGGTGAAGAATTCGCGTTGCTGAGGAGTGGGCTTCCATGATCGAAGACTTTTGGAAGGATAAATACCCGGCTGGAATTGCTGCCGACATCAATCCAGACGAGTATCCGAACATTCAGGCAGTGTTGAAGCAATCCTGCCAACGCTTCGCCGACAAACCGGCTTTCAGCAACCTGGGCAAGACAATCACCTACGGTGAACTGTACGAATTGTCCGGTGCGTTTGCCGCCTATCTGCAACAGCATACCGACTTGCAGCCCGGCGATCGAATCGCCGTGCAACTGCCCAACGTCCTGCAGTACCCGGTCGCGGTTTTCGGTGCCATTCGCGCCGGGCTGATCGTGGTCAACACCAACCCGCTGTACACCGCGCGGGAGATGGAACACCAATTCAACGATTCCGGTGCCAAAGCGCTCGTCTGCCTGGCCAACATGGCGCACCTGGCGCAAGCCGTGGTGCCGAAAACCGGGGTCAAGCACGTCATCGTCACTGAAGTCGCCGACCTGCTGCCACCGCTCAAGCGCCTGCTGATCAACAGCGTTATCAAATACGTGAAGAAGATGGTGCCGGCCTATCACCTGCCCAACGCCATCAAGTTCAACGATGTGCTGAGCAAGGGGCACGGCCAGCCAGTAGCGGAAGCCAACCCGGACAGCGGCGATGTCGCCGTGCTGCAATACACCGGCGGCACCACAGGCGTGGCCAAGGGCGCGATGCTGACCCATCGCAACCTCGTCGCCAACATGCTGCAGTGCAAGGCGCTGATGGGCTCCAACCTCAACGAAGGCTGCGAGATCCTGATCACGCCGCTGCCGCTGTACCACATCTATGCGTTCACCTTTCACTGCATGGCGATGATGCTGATCGGCAACCACAACATCCTGATCAGCAATCCGCGCGACCTGTCGGCGATGGTCAAGGAACTGTCGAAGTGGAAGTTCAGCGGTTTTGTCGGCCTCAACACCTTGTTTGTGGCCCTGTGCAACAACGAAGCCTTCCGCAAGCTGGACTTCTCGGCGCTGAAAGTCACCCTGTCCGGCGGCATGGCCCTGCAACTGGCGGCAGCCGAGCGCTGGAAAACCGTGACCGGCTGCGCCATCTGTGAAGGCTACGGCATGACCGAAACCAGTCCGGTGGCCACGGTCAACCCGATCCAGCACATCCAGATCGGCACCATCGGCATTCCGGTGCCGTCGACCCTGTGCAAAGTCATCGACGACGCCGGTGTCGAGCAGCCGCTGGGCGAAATCGGCGAACTGTGCGTCAAGGGCCCGCAAGTGATGAAGGGCTACTGGCAGCGTCAGGAAGCCACCGACGAGATGCTCGACAGCGAGGGCTGGTTGAAGACCGGCGACATCGCGCTGATCCAGCCGGACGGCTACATGCGCATCGTCGATCGCAAGAAAGACATGATTCTGGTCTCCGGCTTCAACGTGTACCCGAATGAACTGGAAGACGTGTTGGCGACCCTGCCAGGCGTGTTGCAGTGCGCGGCCATCGGCGTGCCGGACGAGAAATCAGGGGAAGCGATCAAGATTTTCATTGTCGCCAAACCGGGCGTGACCCTGACCAAAGAACAGGTCATGGACCACATGCGCGCCAACGTCACCGGTTACAAAGTGCCGCGTTCGGTGGAGTTTCGCGATGCGCTGCCGACCACCAACGTCGGCAAGATCCTGCGTCGTGAGCTGCGCGATGAAGAGCTGAAGAAACTCAAGGCCAAGAGCGCCGCTTAAACACGAAGCCCCGCAGATGCGGGGCTTTTTGTTGGTGAGTTGATCGTTCCCACGCTCCGCGTGGGAATGCCGCCCCGGACGCTCCGCGTCCAGCACTGCAGGGACGCAGAGCGTCCCCAGATGCATTCCCATGTGGGAGCGAGCCTGCTCGCGAAGCTGTTACTGACGAAACGGCGCAAAATTCACGTTGGTTCCCGCCGGTCGCATGTCCTGCAAGTACGAATCCTTGTCCGCACTCAATTCCAGGCTCAAGGCGGCCTTGCGCTTGCCTTCATTGCGAATCACCAGCCCTTCGAGCTTTTCGCGCAGGAACACCGTCGGCACTTTCAGGTGCAGCAGTTCGTCGGTGGTCGGCGTGTGCATCAGCAGGTGGATCCACTCGTACTGCCCGATGGCCAGGCGCGACACCGGCAGGTCGAACCACCAGATGTTGCGGTTACGGTTCAGTTCGGCGAAGTGGCAATTGTTGCTGCCGAGCACGGCGCCGCCCAGTTCCTGGTTGCGACGGGCGATGGCCTGCTTTTTATCGAGTTTCATAACATTCCTGCGGATCGGTTCCTGGGGCGCAACGCCCGTATGGAGCGCATTCTCGGGGCAACGCACGCAAACATAAAGCGCAACCTGCACACGACGACGAAATGCCCGGGAAAATAATTGAAACTTGGCGCAAAGCGTACCGGTCAACCGTTACGTACTGACTTTTCTTCCCTTATGCGTCACGGAGAACACCATGAGTAGCACAGGCGATAAAGTAAAAGGCATGGCCAACGAAGCCGTCGGCAACATCAAACAAGGCGTCGGCAAAGCTACTGACAACGACCGGCTCCACGCGGAAGGCAAAGTCCAAGAGAAAAAAGGCGAAGCCCAGCAAGCCGTTGGCAATGCCAAGGACGCGGTCAAGAAAGGCGTCGACAAGGCGTAATCGAGCCTTGAACGAATCACCCGAGCGGCCATCCAAGGATGGCCGTTTTTGTATCAGAACCCTGCGGTCATCCGCCAAAGGATCGCCAAGTAGGCTACCTTGAGGTAAAAAACGGCCCCTGAGTCGCCACGACTTCAACCTTTTGCGGCGCAAGGAGACGCGAATGATATTTCCGGACATGAAAGGTCTGCCCCTGCACCGGGTGATGGTGCGCACGGTCACCGAGTTTATCGACGACGAGATGTCGACCTATGCCTCGGCACTGGCCTACCAGATGCTGTTCTCGCTGTTCCCGTTCATTCTGTTTCTGATCGCCCTGATCGGTTTTCTGCACCTGCCGGACTTCTTCTCTTGGTTGCGCCTGCAATCGGAGCTGGTCCTGCCGCCGCAAGCGCTGGAGCAGGTCAACCCGGTGATTGACCAGTTGCAGCAATCCAAGGGCGGCCTGCTTTCAATCGGTATCGTTATCGCTCTGTACACCGCATCGGCCGGCGTGCGCCTGATGATGAGCGCAATGAACGCAGCCTACGACGTGGTCGAAGGTCGTCCGGTGTGGAAGCGTTTCCCATTGTCGATCGTCTACACCGTCGGCATTGCCGGCATGCTGTTGATCGCCGCCGCGCTGATGGTGCTCGGGCCGCAGGTGATGGGCTGGATTGCGGCGCAGGTCGGGCTGGAAGAAGTCATTGTTACCATCTGGACGATTGCGCGCTGGCCGGTGATCGTGATTCTGATGATGGTGGCCGTGGCGCTGATCTACTACGTGATGCCCGACGTCAGACAGGAATTCCGTTTTATCACGCCAGGTTCGGTGCTGGCCGTGGTGGTGTGGATCATCGCCTCGCTGGGCTTTGCCTTTTACGTAAAAACCTTCGCCAACTACAACGCGATGTATGGCAGCATCGGTGCGATTATCGTGCTCTTGCTGTATTTCTACATTTCCGCGGCGGTGTTGCTGCTGGGCGCGGAAATGAATGCGGTCATCGAACACATGTCCGCCGAAGGCAAGGACAAGGGCGACAAAACCCCCGATGAAACGCCCAAACAACACGTCTCGGGCCTGGGCCGCGATCATTCGCTCAAGCCGGACACTGATGAAGCCCGACCATGATCCGTGAAATTCTTAAAATGGGCGACGAGCGCCTGCTGCGCATCGCCCCACCCGTGCCGGCCGAAATGTTTGACAGCCCGGAGCTGTGGCAACTGATCGATGACATGTTCCAGACCATGGAAAGCGTCAACGGCGTTGGCCTGGCCGCGCCGCAGATCGGCGTTGACCTGCAACTGGTGATCTTCGGCTTCGAGCACAGCGAACGTTACCCGGACGCCGAAGCGGTGCCGCAGACGATCCTGATCAACCCGTTGATCACGCCGCTGAGCCCGTTCACCGAAGAGGGCTTTGAAGGATGCCTGTCGGTGCCGGGCCTGCGCGGCGCGGTGGATCGTTATCAGCAGATTCGCTACGAAGGCTTCGATCCCAAAGGCGAGCCGATTGTGCGCGTGGCCGCAGGCTTTCATGCGCGGGTAGTGCAGCATGAATGCGATCACCTGATCGGCCGGCTGTATCCGTCGCGGATTACCGATTTCAGCAAGTTCGGCTTTACCGAAGTGATGTTTCCCGACCTGGATCCTGCGGCTGACGACTAGCTCGAATCCACCATAATTCCCCTGTAGGAGTGAGCCTGCTCGCGATAGCGGTCTGTCAGTGACAAATTCGGTGACTGATACACCGCTATCGCGAGCAGGCTCACTCCTACAGGGGGAATTGGGTCAGATCGAAGGGTGCAGGCCCATCGCAATCATCGGCTTGCTCCGCGCGTACCGGCTCAACCGCTCCGCCATAGCCTGGGGCAGGGCCGGGTCGAACGTGAACCCGCGCCGCTCATAAAACCCGCGTAGATCCGGATGGCAAAACAGCCACACCGGCTCGTTCACGTCTTTTATCGCGGCGCCAATCAACTGTGCGGCAATTCCTTGCTTCCGCCATTCCGGATCGACAAACAACCCCGTCAGCCAATGCCCGCCCGCTACCGGCCGCAAACACAGCGCCGCCACAATGTCGCCGCGCCGCGCCACCCACAACTGCGCCTCGCGTACGGCTTTCATCGAGGACTGGTGGCTGCGGTAGAACTTGTTCATCAGCGGCCACAACGATTCGTCGAGCTGGCTGTAGTGGATGTCGGGCATGGTTTCGCTATCGGTTCGAAAAGTGCCGATTATAAAAGAACGCGCGCCTGCGGATAGGTGTATACCTGACCTCACATCCCCTGTGAGTGGAGCACGCATCATGTCCAAAGGTATGGATTCAAAGAAAGCCGCGAAGAAGAAACCGGCCAAGACCGCCATTGAAAAACGCGCGGAAAAGAAAGCCAAGAAAGTCGACATCTTCGGCCACTGATCACCGCTACCGAAAGCCCGGTTCACGGGCTTTCACACCGTCCGGAAAATAATCTGCAAGATTCAACCGCGTCGTTGCACAGAAGGGGACTACTCCCGTTCCGAGCAACGCCATGGCTTTTTATTTCGATGCCGAGCATCGCCAGCAAATCGAATCCCTGCGCCGACGCTTTACCGCCCGTACTGAATGGCCGACCTGGCTGTTGCTGGTCGCTGTTTATGCAGGCTGGTTCGCCATTGTCCTCAACAGCGCTTGGCTGGGTCGCGGTTGGAGTACGTTGCTGCTGATTCCGCTGCTGGTGCTGTGGTTGTCACTGCAGCATGAATTGCTTCACGGCCATCCGACCCGCTGGACGATCGTCAATAAAGTCCTCGGCTACCCACCGTTTGCCGTGTGGTATCCCTACACGCTCTATCGCGACAGCCACTTGCTGCATCACCGCGATGAAGATTTGACCGTGCCGGGTGTCGATCCGGAAAGCCGTTACTTGAAGTCCGCCGACTGGCAGGGCAGTTCTTTGTTCGAGCGCGGTCTGCATTGGCTGAACAAAACCGTACTCGGCCGGGTTGTGATTGGCGCACCGCTGGCGTTGACCGCGTTGGCGCGTGAGGAGCTACAACGCTTGAAAAACGCTGACCACCAAGCATGGCTGATGTGGCTGACCCACGGCTTCGCGACTCTGTTGATGCTGTGGTTCATTGCCCGGTACAGCATCATGCCGGTGTGGCATTACCTGCTGTTGATCAGCGTGCCGGCGCTGTCGATCGCGATGATCCGCTCCTACTTCGAGCACCGTCCCCATGCGCAGCCGGAGCAACGCACGGTGCTCAACGAAGCCGGGTGGCCATGGCGGTGGCTGTTTCTCAACCTCAACTTTCATCTGGTCCATCATGATTTGCCGGGGCTGGCCTGGTACGACTTGCCCAAGGTGTACTGGATGCGTCGCGAGCAGTGGGTGGCGCGCAGTGGCGGGTTTGTTGTCCGGGGGTATGGCGAGTTCTGGCGGCGCAATGGGCTGACGCCGATCGACAGTCCCGAGCATCCTTTTCACTGATCACAAGAACACCACTAACCCCTTGTAGGAGTGAGCCTGCTCGCGATAGCGGTAGTTCAGATAAATCAATGTGGACTGACACACCGCTATCGCGAGCAGGCTCACTCCTACATTGGTAATTGTCGTCGGGGAGAATATGCATGGCCCTACACCACGCCGAACTGCTGATGTACCCAGCCCCCGAGCCCATCCGCCTGGCCAACGAACTATGGCTTACGCGCATCCTTGAACACCTGGGCCACAGCCGTCTCGACGCGACCCATCTATCGCTGCCCGAGCTCTGGCGATCACCGCACCTGCTGCTTACGCAAACCTGCGGGTATCCGCTGATGACGGCGTTACGCGGCACGGTCCGAGTCATCGGCCGGCCACGCTATGAACTGCCCGACGCCAGCGCCGGCAACCATTGCAGCCTGATTCTTGGTCGCGCTGACGACCCGCGAAAACAGCTCGCGGACTTTCGCAACAGTCGCGCCGTGATCAACAGCGAGGACTCCAACAGCGGCATGAATCTGTTTCGTCAGCGCCTGGCGCCGTTGCATCGGCACGGGCAGTTCTTCGGGTCGGTCGGCATCAGCGGCGGTCACCGTGAAAGCTTGCGCTGGCTGCGCGAAAATCACGCCGATCTGGCTGCCATCGACAGCGTCACGTACGCCTTTCTGGCCCGGCACGCCGCGCATGAAGTCGCCGGATTGAGTGTGGTCGCGCGCAGCGCTGTCAGTCCGGCGTTGCCGTTTATCACCGTTGCCAGCGCGACGGACGCTCAAGTCGAGGTGTTACGGCAGGTGATGAATCAGGCCTTGCGCGAACTGCCTGAGGTGGCGCAAACCTTGGGGCTGGCCGACGTGATGGCGGCCAGTGAGCGCGACTATCAGGTTTTGCTCGACTATCAGCAGGAGGCTGAAGTTCTGGGCTATGGGCGATTACGCTGAAGCACGGCGAGCTATATTTCTCTGTGGAATATAGGGATGAAATATAAGTATTTTTAAAGAATAAGGCGCCACGCTACGATCGCGCCACCGGACGACCGGACATTCAGCGACCCCTTACCCAGGAGCCCCTATGTCCGGCGCCGACCTTTCCCATCGCCATACTGTGGACGGCCTGTTTCGCGCCCACTATCGCTGGCTCTGCACTTTTGTGCGCCGGCATCTGCTAGATGCCGCCAGCGTTGAAGACATTGCCGCGGAGACCTTCGCGCAATTGCTTGAATCGCCGTCGCTGACGGCGATTCGCGAACCCCGCGCCTTACTGACAACCATCGCTCAACGCCTGCTTTATCAGCGCTGGCGGCGTGCGGCGCTGGAGCGACAGTATCGGCAGCAGATTGATATTGATTTCGCCCCGTCGCCTGAAGACCTCGTACAGCTCGCGCAAACCTTTGATCGTCTCGACCGCAGCCTGCATCGCTTGCCGGCCAAGGTCCGTTCGACCTTTCTATTGGCGCGCATCGATGGCCTGACCTACCCGCAAATCGCTGCCGAACTGGGCATCTCGCAGCGTTCGGTCAGCGTGTACATGGCCCGTTCTCAAGCGCTGTGCGACCGGCACAGCGCCAATCAATTCCTGGAAGAAAAGAGGTCCGCATGAGATCGATCAAAACCCTGCTCGGCCGCACGCTGCTGGCGCTGAGCCTGAGTGTCGGCGCTGTTTCAGCGGCAGACAAAAACGCGCCGATCCACTTCGGCGATATCACCTGGGAGAGCGGCAGTTTCATTACCGAAGTGCTGCGTCTGATCGTCGAAAAAGGTTACGGCTATCCGACCGATACGCTGCCCGGCAGTACCGTCAGCCTCGAGGCGGCCCTGGCCAAAAACGATATCCAGGTGATCGGCGAGGAGTGGGCCGGGCGCAGTCCGGCGTGGGTCAAAGCGGCCGCCGAGGGCAAGGTGTTTGGCCTCGGTGACACGGTCAAAGGCGCCACCGAAGGCTGGTGGGTGCCGGAGTACGTGATCAAGGGCGACCCCGAACGCGGCATCAAAGCGCTCGCGCCAGAGCTGAAATCGGTGGCTGATCTGCCGCGCTACAAGGACGTGTTCCGCGACCCGGAAGATCCTTCACGCGGGCGTTTTCTCAACAGCCCGACCGGCTGGACGTCGGAAATCGTCAACAGCCAGAAACTCAAGGCGTATGCCCTGACCGACAGTTACGTCAACTTCCGCACCGGCTCCGGCGCGGCATTGGATGCCGAAGTGGCATCGTCGATCAAGCGCGGCAAACCGGTGCTGTTCTATTACTGGTCACCGACGCCGCTGCTCGGTCGGTTCAAATTGGTGAAGCTGGAGGAGCCGCCCTTCGACGCCGAGGCGTGGAAAACCCTGGCCGATGCCAACCACCCCAATCCACGGGGCACGCGGTCGATGCCGGCCAGCCTGGCGATTGGCGTATCGGCACCGTTCAAGGCGCAGTACCCGGAGTTGGTCGCGGTCTTCGAGAAAGTCGACCTGCCGATTGATCTGTTGAACCAGACTTTGGCGAAAATGAGCGAAAAACGATTGCAGCCGCGCGCGGTGGCCGAGGCGTTTTTGCGTGATCAGCCGCAGGTCTGGACGGCTTGGGTGCCGGGGGAAGTGGCGGCGAAGGTGAGCGGAAGTTTGTAGAATTTTTCTGATGTTTTTGTAGTGCTGCAACTACCGCTATCGCGAGCAGGCTCACTCCTACAGGGAAATGGATTCCCCTGTGGGAGCGAGCCTGCTCGCGATAACGCCTGCTCCGGCAGCCTTTTCTCCGCTGCGCTGAACCGTTTCTTGTGCAAAAAGTGCCAGATAGTGGCCGACTAGTGGCCTTGCGCCCGGCGTCGGGCTGGCTATGCTTGCTGGTAACTAACCATGTCGACCGTCATGGCATGCCATGCGCGCGGGTTGGTGTGGATTCATGCTAGCAGAGTGCGCAATCAAGGCACCGACACTGAACCAACAAGGAGCGGTTCTGACATGGAAGTTCTTCAACGCGTTAGGGCTGGCCCGCGTGCGGGCTATCAAGAAAAGGATGTCTTGATTAGAGCGTCGCTGCATGGACTCTCCGATTGATCATCATTTATCACCTGACAACTTCCTCCCGTGGAGGAAGGCGTGTGCCTGTTCTGTGGAACGTAGTGGTAGATCTTGAAAGACCCGCACTTTCATCAAACCAAAGATCGCGCGAAAGGTGATAGAACCATGTTCAACCTACATCACAAGGCTGACTTGCAGCAGATTGAACGCTTCAGTTGCGCCTTGACCGAGGCCAACGCCAAGCTGGAGGCGATCAGCCGTTCCATGGCGATGATCGAATTCACCCCTGAAGGCATCGTTCTGGATGCCAATGAAAACTTCTGCAAGACCATGGGTTACAGCGCCGAAGAAGTGCGCGGCAAACACCACCGGATATTCTGCGAAGAAGGGTTTTATCGCAGTGAAGACTATGCCCGGTTGTGGCGCGATCTGGCCCGCGGCGAGCCACTCAGCGGGACTTTTCTGCGCTTGAACAAGAGCGGCAGGGAAATCTGGCTTGAGGCCAGTTACATGCCGGTCTATGGCCCCGACAAGCAAGTCAGAAGTGTGATCAAGGTCGCGGCGGACATTACCGCGCGAATCAACAAACAACACGAAGAGGAAGCCATGCTCGCGGCGATCGGCCGCTCGATGGCCGTCATCGAGTTCACCCCGCAAGGCAATGTCATCACGGCCAACGACAACTTTTTGCAAACCATGCAGTACTCGCTCAACGAAATTGTCGGCCAGCACCACAGTCTGTTTTGCCATCGCGCCGAAGCCGAATCAGCGCACTACAAGGCGTTCTGGGCCTCGCTCAACCGCGGCGAATATCACTCGCACCGCTTCGAGCGCAAGAACAAGTCCGGGCAGATGGTTTATCTCGAAGCGTCTTACAACCCGTTGTTCGACGCCAAAGGCCGGTTGTACAAAGTAGTGAAGTTCGCCAGTGACATCACCCAACAAATGACCACGTTGCAGAATGCCGCAGAATCGGCCCACAGCACTTCGGTACAAAACGACGCCTGCGCGCAAAAAGGCTCACAGGTCGTGCAGCAGACCGTACAGATCATTCAGGACATTTCCCGCGATCTGAATGAAGCGGCGGTGAGCATTGATGCGGTGAGCAAGCAGTCGGACATCATCGGCAGCATCGTCCAGACCATTCGCGGGATTGCCGATCAGACCAATTTGCTGGCGCTCAACGCTGCGATTGAAGCAGCGCGGGCCGGTGAGCACGGGCGCGGTTTTGCCGTCGTGGCCGATGAGGTGCGCAGCCTGGCGGCGCGAACCAGTCAGGCCACCCTGGAAATTGTCGATGTGGTACGCAGGAACCATGACTTGTCGCTGAGCGCGGTGTCGAGCATGCAATCGAGCCTGAGCCGCACCGGGCTGGGCGTGGAGCTGGCGAACGAGGCGGGGGAGGTGATTCTGGAGATCCAGCAGGGATCGCGGCACGTGGTGGATGCGATCAGTCAGTTCAATGAGACGTTGCAGTTGAACTGATCCTTACCGATCGGCGAAGCACCTGTGGGAGCGAGCTTGCTCGCGAAAACGGCGGCGCATTCAACACCAACGCTGATTGATCCAGCACGTTGGCGAGCAGGCTCGCTCTCACAACTGATTCAAGGTTTACTCAAAGATCAAAGCGCAGCCAGAAACTTGTCCGCCTGCTTGTCACTGTCCTTCACGTCATTGTCTTTTTCCGCTTGTGCCAACTTCATCTTATCCTGCACGCGCTCGGCGATCTCTTTACCGATCGCCAATTGCTTCTCTGGCGGCATGGCTTTGATATCGTCTTCGGTCAGTCCCAACTCTTGCAGGATGCTGTCGCGCAGCCGCTGTTCCGGCGTCTTGCTCATGTAA
This sequence comes from Pseudomonas sp. SWRI111, assembly GCF_014268555.1. Taxonomy (NCBI): domain Bacteria; kingdom Pseudomonadati; phylum Pseudomonadota; class Gammaproteobacteria; order Pseudomonadales; family Pseudomonadaceae; genus Pseudomonas; species Pseudomonas sp. SWRI111. The sequence continues at coordinate 97,864 of NZ_JABWQQ010000014.1, forward strand.
TCCTTGAATTCATCAGTCGCGGTTCGTGCGGCAACCGTAGTGTCAGTCGATTGCAGGCCAACGCGGGTCTTGGCGAATGCTTCGTCGACGTTGTCGCTGATTCGCGTGGCTTCACTGACTTGCTGTGTGGCGATCTGCGTGGCCGAGTCCTGCACTTTGGCGCTTGTTTCGGTGTTTTGTGTCTGTATCTGGTTTTGCAGGGTTTGCAGCATGGCCCCATGCAAACCACCTTGCAGACCGGCCGCCGCCGTGGACGTTGCATCGTCGTTCAACGCTTTGGGCAGGTGAATGATTTGTTGTTGTTTGGCACTGACCAACATAGGAGTAGACCTGTAGGTAATTGCGGGTGGCAGTTGCGGAGCAATTACTGTGCCTGATGCACAACGTCTCTTATTTCAATAAGTTATGGAGCTGTAGAGGGCTGCCGGGGGGAGGCGGCGCTTGCCGCCTGCGGCAGCCGTTGGCCGCAGGTGCTCAAGACCGGCCGCCTGGTCGTGCCTGCCGGCCATCAGGCCGCAGCCGCCTCATCCGGCAGCGCCGAGGCGGGCAAACCGAAGATCCGATCGAACAGCCAGTTGAACGCAAACGTGTAGCACGGGATGAAAATGATCAGTGCCAGATCCAGCAGGAACGCCTGCACCAGGCTGATATTCATCCACCACGCAATCAACGGAATCAGGAACACGATCAACGTCAGCTGAAAGCCGACGGCATGGGCGATGCGCCGTTTCACCGTGCGGGTGCGTGAGATCTGGCGGCTTTCCCAGTGTTCGAACAACGAGGTGTAGATGAAATTCCAGGTGACGGCGATGGTGGTGATGATCACCGCCAGTGGCCCGGTGCTGCCCGGCGATGTGCCCGATAACAACGCCAGGCCGAGGGCCGAGAAGGTCATGCCGATTATTTCGTAGAGCGACACGTAGACCAGTTTGCGTTTCACGCCTTGCATGCAGGTTGCCTCTTTCTTGCTGAATATTTGGCCAGCCGGGCTGGCGGAGGCGACGAAAGATAGCTTCAATAGCGCTGACAGAAAAAGTCGGTAGCTTTCAGTTTTGTTGATAGGTGGTAAATGTGAGCTTCAACAGCGACAGCATCGAATTGTTCCTCGCCGTGATTGAACGCGGCTCGTTTTCCGCTGCCGCGCGGCAGCTGGGCAAAGTGCCGTCGGCGGTGAGCATGGGCATCGCCAACCTGGAGGCCGAGCTTGGCTACGCCTTGTTCGACCGCAGCCATCGCGAACCCCAGCCCACCGCCATGGCGCAATCACTGGTACCTCACGCACGATTGATCGCCGAGCAGCTCAAGCAGTTGCGAGTGCATGCGGTGGAGTTATCGCTGGGGCTGGAAAGCAAGTTGTCGATTGGCGTGGTTGCGGACATTGATCGGCGGCGGTTGCTGCTCGCGATCAAGTTGATCGCCGAGCGTCATCCGTTGCTCGACATCGAAGTGCTGACTGCCCCGCAAGATGATGTGCTGGCGATGCTTCACAGCGGCCGGGTCAGTGTGTGCCTGGCCTTTGCCGGGTTGAGTGTGAATGTGTTGGAGCAGTTCCAGTTCGTCGGCAGCGAACGCATGATCGCCACACTGGCGGCGGACAGTCCGCTGTTGCAGGGGCGGGATGTGTTTCTGGAGGATCTGGTGCAAGTGCGGCAGATCATCGTCGCCAGCCGTGACTTGCCCATCAGTGAAACCCGGCCGTTGGTGGCTGAATCGTATTGGCGTACGGACAGCCTGGAGACGGCGATGGAAATGGTCGAGGCGGGGTTGGGCTGGGGAAACTTTCCGCTGTCGGTGGTGCAGCCATGGCTGGAGGCCGGGCGGTTGAAACGGCTGAGTTTTCGCAACATCGAAAATGGGCTGGTCATGCCGGTGCATGCGGTGTGGCTCAAGAGCCAGCCGTTGCAGAAGGGCGCGCAGGCCTTGGTTGACTTGCTCAGCCACTGAACCTGACGTAGATCCCTTGTAGGAGTGAGCCTGCTCGCGATGGCGGAGTGCCATTCAACACATTCATTACCTGACACAACGCTATCGCGAGCAGGCTCACTCCTACAGGGGAACGATCAGCGGGGAGTTATGTACTCTCGCGAACCTTCAGCTCAAACCCCATGTCCTCAACCGGCCGCGCCACCTTGTTGCCGGCCATCAACGTCAGCATCTGTTCCGCCGCCCGCCGGCCAATCGCTTCGCGCGGGGTGTTGATGCTGCTCAAACGCGGCACCATGTGTTCGGACATCGGCAAATCGTTGAACCCGAGAATCGCCACCTGCTCGGGAATCTTGATGCCATTGCGCAAGGCTTCCAGCAGCGCACCCTGGGCCAGGTCGTCGTTACCAAAGAAGATCGCGTCGACGTCCGGATGCGCGGCCAGCAATTGCAAAAACAATTCGCCACCCAATCCCACCGACGAAGAACGCGGCGTCAGCACTTCCAGATCCGGGTCGTAGCGGCCGGCCTTCTGCAACGCTTTGCGAAACCCCTCACCGCGCAGCAAGGTGCGCTGATCGAGCTGTGCGCCGATATAGGCCAGACGTTTGCGTCCACGGGAGAGAAAATGCTCGGCCGCCGTTTCTCCGGCGCTGAGCTGCGAAAAGCCCACGCAATTGACCCCGGCAGCGCTGTCCAGCTCCATCATGTACACGCAGGGAATATTGCTCGCCTCGATCATTCGCCGCGAACTTTCCGTGCGATCAAACCCGGTCAGCAGAAAACCGCGCGGGTGATAAGCCATGTAATTGCGCAGCAGGTTTTCTTCTTCATCGCGCGAGTAATGGAAGTTGCCGATCAGCACTTCGAAGCCCTTGGGCGTCAGCACCCGATGAATGGCTTCCAGTGTGTCGATGAACAGCAGGTTGGACAGCGAGGGCACCAGCACGACCACCGAATGGCTCTGCGCCGAGGCCAGCGCGCGGGCGGCGGGGTTGACCACGTAGTTGAGGTCGAGCGCGGCTTTTTGCACTTTCTCCACCAGTTCGGTGGCCACGGTGCTGACGCCGCGCAAGGCGCGCGAGGCGGTAATCGGGCTGACACCGGCCAGGCGGGCGACTTCGTTCAGGGTGGGGCGGCCAGTGGTGCGGGTATTTTTATCGTTTTTAGGGGTGGTCATCGGGTGGCTTGCCAAACAAAAATCAAGGCACTAAGGTAGCGCTGTCCTGATGCAGCTGCAAATGCGTGAGCGAGGTCCTGCCTGATCTTCGCTTTTTGGCATCGGGAACAAACCTGCTGCAACCCAAAAAAACGACAAGAAGGCGTCGGCAACTTCTGCCTGTGCACTAGAGTCATAGCTAGCAAAGGTAGCGCTGTCTGCGCGCTGAGGTGTTATATGAGTCATCCCATCACCGCCCTGGTCATCATGGGCGTTGCCGGTTGCGGCAAGACGTGCGTCAGCCAGGCCCTGTGCCATTTGAGCGGCGCCACTGCCATTGAAGGCGATACTTTTCATCCGGCCGCGAACATCGAAAAGATGAGCGCGGGGATCCCCCTGAACGACGACGACCGTGCCGGCTGGCTCGACAGCCTGTGCGATGAATTGCGTCGCGTCGATGCATCGGGCAAACGCCCGGTGCTGACCTGCTCGGCCCTTAAACACAGCTATCGCGAACGTCTGCGCAGTGCCTTGCCGGGCCTGGGCTTCGTGTTTCTTGAATTGACCCCGGAAGTCGCCGCCGAGCGTGTATCGCACCGCCCGGGCCACTTCATGCCGGCGACGTTGATCGAAAGCCAGTTCGCCACGCTCGAATCGCCCGAGGGCGAGCCGCTGACCCTGGCGCTCAACGCCTCGGTTTACAGCGTTGAGGAATTGGCATTGAAGGCTCACGTCTGGTGGCAGGCCAACGGCCTGAAACAGGCGGTATGAGTATGTTGAAAAAGACAGCGCTGTCCTTCCGACTTCTGTTCAACCCGCTTTAATAACAACAACAATCCAGGAGACACCCCCCATGTTTGGCATGTCCCACGAGACGTTCCTGCTGCTCGATGCAGTGGTCACGGTAATCGGCCTGATTATCCTGATCACCAAATTCAAGATTCACCCGTTCATTGCCCTGACCATCGCCGCCGCGTTCCTCGGCCTGACTTCCGGCATGCCGATCAACACCATCATCAAGGCGTTCCAGGATGGCTTCGGTGGCGTGCTCGGTTTCGTCGGCATCATCCTCGCCCTGGGCACCATGCTCGGCAAGATGATGGCCGAATCCGGCGGGGCCGATCAGATCGCCCAGACCCTGATCCGCGCCTTCGGTAAAGACAAGGTTCAGTGGGCGATGATGTTCGCCGCGTTCCTGGTGGGCATTCCGCTGTTCTTCGAAATCGGTTTCGTGTTGCTGATTCCGTTGGTGTTCATCGTTGCGCGCCGCACCGGTGTGTCGATCATCAAGATCGGTATCCCGCTGCTCGCCGGCCTGTCTGCCGTGCACGGTCTGGTACCGCCGCACCCAGGTCCGCTGCTGGCCATCGGCGTGTTCGGCGCTGACATCGGCAAGACCATTCTCTATGGTCTGATCGTTGCGCTGCCGACTGCCATCATTGCCGGTCCGATCTTCGGTACCTTCATTGCCAAGCACATTCCCGGTCACCCGAATCAGGAACTGGTCGATCAACTGGCCCGCGAAAACGATTCGGCCATCCTGCCAAGCTTCAGCATTACCCTGGTGACCGTGCTGCTGCCGGTGTTCCTGATGCTGCTGAAAACCTTCGCTGACGTGGCGCTGCCGGACGGCAATTTCTTCCGCCTCTGGATGGACATGATCGGCCACCCGATCTCCGCACTGCTGCTGGCGTTGCTGCTGTCGCTGTACACCTTCGGCTACAAGCAGGGCATCGGCTCCAATCAAATGCTCAAGTGGCTGGACGCAAGCCTGGCGCCGACCGCAGCGATCATTCTGATCATCGGTGCCGGCGGTGGCTTCAAGCAGATGCTGGTGACCAGCGGCGTGGGCGACGTGATCGGCCACATGGCGGTCAGCGCGCAGATCTCGCCGATCCTCCTGGCATGGCTGGTGGCGGCGGTGATCCGCATCGCGACCGGTTCGGCCACCGTGGCAACCATCACTGGCGCCGGTATTGTGGTGCCGGTGGTTGGCATGATTCCGGGCGTCAACCGTGAACTGCTGGTGCTCGCCACCGGTGCCGGTTCGCTGATCCTGTCCCACGTCAACGACGCCGGTTTTTGGCTGGTCAAGCAGTACTTCAACATGACCGTGGCCGAGACGTTCAAGACCTGGACCGCGATGGAAACCATCCTGTCCATCGTCGCGTTGGGCTTCATCTTGCTGCTGTCGCTGTTCGTTTAAGCGGCACCTTGCAGACATAAAAAAACCGCAGCGATGCGGTTTTTTTGTGGGTGATGATTTTTTGGCTTACACAAAATCAAATGTGGGAGCGGGCTTGCTCGCGAATGCGGTGTGTCAGCTAAACATTTAGCGGCTGGCAGGACGCTTTCGCGAGCAAGCCCGCTCCCACAGGGGTAGTGGGGGTCAGACAGAGGTTTTGGTGACAAGTCCATCCGCCCTGAACATCCCGCGAATCCCGCGCACGGCCTGGCGGATCCGGTCCTGGTTTTCGATCAGCGCAAAGCGCACATGATCGTCGCCATACTCACCGAAGCCCACTCCCGGCGACACGCAGACCTTCGCTTCGGCCAGCAGTTTCTTGGCAAATTCCAGTGAACCCAGATGCGCGTAAGCCTCGGGAATTTTTGCCCAGACATACATCGACGCCTTCGGGTTTTCGACCATCCAGCCCAGTTCATGCAGGCCTTTGACCAGCACATTGCGGCGCTGACGATACTGCTCGGCGATGTCGCGCACGCACTGCTGATCGCCCTCCAGTGCGGCAATCGCCGCCACTTGCAGCGGGGTGAAGGTGCCGTAGTCGTGGTAGCTCTTGATCCGCGCCAGGGCGCTGACCAGCTCCGGATTACCGACCATGAAACCGATGCGCCAGCCGGCCATGTTGTAGCTCTTGGACAGGGTGAAAAACTCCACCGCAATGTCCTTGGCCCCGGGCACCTGCATGATCGACGGGGCCTTCCAGCCGTCGTAGACGATGTCGGCGTAAGCCAGGTCGTGAATGACCAGCACGTCGTATTGCTTGGCGAGGGCGATCACCCGTTCGAAGAAATCCAGCTCGACACACTGCGCGGTGGGGTTCGACGGGAAACCGAGAATCATCATTTTCGGCTTGGGGATCGAGCCGCGAATGGCGCGTTCCAGTTCGTCAAAGAAATCCACGCCAGGCACCAGCGGCACTGAACGCACCTGGGCGCCGGCGATCACTGCGCCGTAGATATGAATCGGATAGCTCGGATTTGGCACCAGCACTGTGTCGCCCTGATCCAGGGTCGCCAGCATCAAGTGCGCCAGGCCTTCCTTGGAACCGATGGTGACAATGGCTTCGCTTTCCGGGTCGATGTCGACCTCGTAGCGCTGCTTGTACCAGTTGGAAATCGCCCGGCGCAGGCGCGGAATGCCCTTGGACGTAGAGTAACCGTGGGTGTCTTCGCGTTGAGCAACTTGTACGAGTTTTTCGACAATGTGCGGCGGCGTGGCGCCGTCGGGGTTGCCCATGCTCAGGTCGATGATGTCTTCACCACGACGCCTGGCGGCCATCTTCAGCTCGGCGGTGATGTTGAAAACGTAAGGGGGGAGTCGATCGATGCGCGCAAAGCGGCGCGGCGAACCTTGTTCGGCCATTGTTGCCTCGGATAACGTAAGCGCCCGGAACCGTCCGAGCGACGCTGGTCACTGCGGTGACCTGTGGCGGAAGATAACGGCGGTGATGGCATACTGTCCAGCGCGCTTTTAAACATTTTTCTCCGAAGGAAATCGGTCAATGGAATTCACCAGCGGCTTCTTGCTGAGCCTTTCGCTGTGCCTGGACATCGGCGTGGCCAACATTGCGATGATCACCCTGGCGATGCAGCGCGGCTATTTTCAGGGCTTCGCACTGGGCCTCGGCACTTGCGTCGGCGACCTGATCTACGCGGTGCTGGCGCTGGCCGGCATGACCGTCCTCCTGCAATACGAAAGCGTACGCTGGGTGCTGTGGATCGGTGGTTCGGCGCTGCTGATCTACTTTGCAGCGAAGATGATCTATTCGGCGATTCATCATGAAGCGCTGCTGGCGGAAACGGCGGAAGTGGGGCAGAACTCCCATCGCAAGGAGTTCTTTCGCGGCATTTTTCTCGCCATGTCGTCGCCGAGCGCGATCCTCTGGTTTGCCGCTGTCGGCGGTACGTTGATTGCGCGTTCCGGTGGCGGTGGCCCGTTGAGTTCGGCGCTGTTTCTCGGTGGTTTTCTCTGCGCGGGTCTGCTGTGGTCGGCCGGTTTGTGCTTTGCCGCGAGCCACGGCGGCAAGTTGCTGGGCGATAAGCTGCTGCGCTATTCCTATCTGGCATCAGCGGCGATCTTCTGCTATTTCGCGGTGTACGTGATTGTATCGGGCTATAACGAGTTTGTCGGCTCAGGCGCCGTCGAGCAGTTGCATTCGCTGTAACCGTGCGAAACGGCTTCGGCTTTCTATACTCCCAGCCGAACCCACTTTTCTGAACCAAGGAGTCGCTTCATGGATGAGCAAACACGCGTCGAAGTGGCTGAACCTCGCTTCGAATATGGTCAGTTTCTGCTGATCGCCGGGTTCGGTGGACGATTTACCCAAGACACCACCGAAGACATCCCGGCGTTGTGGGAAAAGCTGATACCGCGTTTGGGAAAAATCCCCGCCCAGGTCGGCGAAGTGACCTATGGCGTCTGCTGCAACGCGGACGGCGAGGGCGGATTCGAATACATCGCCGGTGTGCAAATCGACAAGCTCGACGACCTGCCGGAGAAATACCGCTGGGTCGAAATTCAGCCGCAAAAATATGCGGTGTTCGAGCACAAGGGGTCACTGACGCAACTCCCCGACACCTTCCAATACATCTGGAATACCTGGTTGCCGCAGTCGGGGCAGGAAGCGGCAGACGCGCCGGAGTTCGAGCGTTACAGCGAAGACTTCAACCCGAAACTCAACACCGGCAGCCTGGAAATCTGGTTGCCGATCAAGGCCTGATGGAAGCGCGAATCGAGGCGGATCATGTCCGCCCCGGTTATTCTGCTTTATGCTTGGCAGCCTTAACTTCGCCGATTTTCGAGTTGCCATGAACACCGTTATCCGCAACGTCAGCGCCGCCGACCTGGACCGCTGCTACGCCATCGAAACCGTCGCCTACGAAGGCGACGAAGCCGCCACCCGCGAAAAAATCGCCACACGCATTGCCACTTGGCCGGACGGGTTTATCGTCGCCGAAGTGGACGGCGTGGTCGCCGGTTTCGTCAATTCAGGCGCGGCGTTTGATGTACAGATGTCCGACGAGGCGTTCAAGGAACTGATCGGCCACGACCCGAAAGGCCCGAACGTGGTGATCATGTCCGTCGTGGTGCATCCGGATTATCAAGGGCAAGGTTTGGCCAAGCGTTTGCTCGCCGAGTTCGTCGAGCGCATGCGCGGGATGGATAAAGCGACGATTCATTTGATGTGCAAGGAACAGCATATTCCGTTGTATGCCGGGTTCGGTTTTGCTTACATCAAACCCTCCGAGTCCGAGCATGGCGGGATGGCGTGGCATGAGATGATCCTGACCCTCTGAACCACAGCGCCGCTCCAAAACTGTAGGAGTGAGCCTGCTCGCGATAGCGGGGTGTCAGTCAACATTGATTTGTCTGACACGCCGCTATCGCGAGCATGCTCACTCCTACAAGGGATTGTGGTGGGTCAGTAAAGGGAGTCGATAACCCGTTTCGGCGCTTCCCGGTCGTAGCTTTCGGCGTCGAACTCGCCGTCATTAAGGCGCTTGTGAAACGCGCCGGCAGAGGGCAGGGCGGAGCGTGGTATGTGCGTCTCGGGATTCCACGCATCCGAGCGCACAAACGCTTTCGAGCAATGAAAGAACGCCGCTTCCACCGTCACCAGCAACACGGTTTTTGCCGGTTTTCCGTTCACTGCAAAGCTCTCAAGCAATGCCGGATCATCGCTGATCACGGCTGAGCCATTGACCCGCAACGTTTCGCCGATTCCCGGAATGATGAACAGCAACGACACGCGCGGATCGTGCAGCACGTTGCGCAGGGTATCGATGCGGTTGTTGCCCGGGCGGTCCGGCAGGGCCAGGGTGCGCTCATCAAGGATCCGGACAAAACCGGGCTTGTCGCCGCGTGGCGAGTTATCCAGGCCATCGGGGCCCACTGAACTGACGATCACCAGCGGCGACAGGCGTACCATCGCCTGATAGTCATCGTTGAGAAAGCTGATCTGCTTGCGTACGGCGCGCTCGTGGGGCAAGCCGTAAATGGCTTCCAGCGCTTGAATCGAATCAATCATCCGTGCCTCCCTCGACGGCAGGGAAAAACAGGCCCATGCGCCGTTCATAACCGACTCGCCCCTTGTACGCTTCGCCGCTGTCGACGTAGCCGTGCTTGGCGTACAGCGCAATCGCCGCTTCGTTGTCGGCGTCTACCGACAATTCCAATCCTTTGATCTCCGACCACGCGGCGCGCGCAACCTCGGGCAGCGCTTGCAGGCAGGCCTTGCCATAGCCCTTGCCCTGCGCCCGGCGGTCGACCTGCAACGCATGCAATGTGGCGCTGTGCTCGTTGGCCCACTCCGGTAACACCGGCGGGCGCTTGAGCAGCAGGAAGGCCACCGGCACGTCTTGCGCCAACAAGGCAAAACCCTTCACGCCGGGGCCGGGTTTCGACAGCAGCGTGTGCAAGGCGCCGTGGATATCGCCGGAGAATTTGATCTGCTCGGCGTGGATTTCAATCGCCTCGACTTGCTGACGCTGTAACGGGCTGAGGCTGTCGTAGGGCACGAGTTGGGCTGACACGGGAATTTCCTTTTTCCTACAAAGAGTGAGCCTCCAATTCTAGCGATTTTGTCCCGCGCGAATTTATTTTGTTTGGCCTGTCGATCCGCAAGAAGGGCAAACGACTAAGGGTGTCTTCCCAACAAAAACCACGGAGAACACCATGAGCGCACACACCGAAATCCAGACCCTGATCGATACGTACCGCGAAGCGGTGATGGCCAAGGACGTGGAAAAAGTCATGGCGTTGTACGCCGACGACATCGTTTCGTTCGACGCGATCAAGGCCCTGCAATTCAAGGGCAAACCGGCCTACCGCGCGCACTGGGTCGAGTGCATGGAAATGTGCCCCGGCCCGCACGTTTTCGAGTTCCACGAAATGGCGATCGAGAGCGCCGATAACATCGCCTTCGCCCATTGGGTCGCCCATTGCGGCGGCACCAACGACAAGGGCGAAACCCAGAGCTGCTGGATGCGCGTCACCGCCTGTTATCGGCAGGTTGGCGGAGCGTGGAAAATTGTCCATGAACACTGGTCGGCACCGTTCGATCCGATGAGCGGCGCGACGCTGTTCGATGTGCAACCCTGATCTTCAGCCATAGTTGATCCGTTCGAATCAGGAGAACGCCATGAAATACCTATGCCTGGTCTACAGCGACGAGCGCCTGCTGCACACCTCGCCCGACAGCCCGGAAGACGCCGAGTGCTGGGCCTATGCCGAGTCGATCCAGGGCAGCGGGCGGATGATCGCCGCCGAAGCGCTGGAGTCGGTGCAGACCGCGACCACGGTACGGATGCGCAACGGCAAACTGTCGATCACCGACGGCCCGTTCGCCGAAACCAAGGAGCAACTGGCCGGTTTCTACCTGATCGACGCCAAGGACCTCAACGAAGCCATCCAGGTCGCCGGCAACATTCCGGCGGCCCGGGTTGGCAGCGTTGAAGTGCGCCCGGTGCGGCAGTTGAATGTCTGAGGTCCGGGCGCGCGTCGAGCAGGTCTATCGCGATGACTCGCGGCGGATCCTGGCGACGCTGATTCGCCTGCTCGGTGATTTCGACCTTGCTGAAGAGGCCTTGCACGAGGCGTTCTTCGTCGCGGTCGAACGCTGGCAGCGCGACGGCGTGCCGGATAATCCGCGTACCTGGCTGGTCTCCACCGGACGGTTCAAGGCCATTGATGTGTTGCGCCGGCGTGCGCGGTTCAAGGCTTCGCAGCCGTTGTTGCTGGCGCAACTGGAAGAGCTCGAACAGGCCGACTGGAGTGGTGAGGATGTGGAAGACGATCGCTTGCGGCTGATCTTCACCTGCTGCCACCCGGCGCTGGCGGCGGATGCGCAGGTGCCGCTGACCTTGCGCGAAGTCTGCGACCTGACCACCGAAGAAATTGCCCGGGCTTTCCTCTCGGCACCGGCGGCGATTGCCCAGCGCATCGTACGTGCGAAAGCCAAGATTCGCGACGCGAAAATCCCTTATCAAGTCCCCGGCCTGAGCGAACTGCCCGAGCGCCTCGACAGTGTGTTGCGAGTAATTTATCTGGTGTTCAACGAAGGCTATTCGGCGTCGGTCGGCGCCGAACTGACCCGCGATGAGCTGACTCGCGAAGCCATTCGGCTGGGGCGCTTGCTCATGGAGCTGCTGCCAGAACCGGAAGTGATGGGGCTGCTGGCGTTGATGCTGTTGCACGAATCGCGTCGCCCGGCGCGCACTTCACCCGGTGGCGAGCTGGTGCTGCTGGATGATCAGGATCGCTCGTTGTGGGACGCCGGGTTGATGGCCGAGGGCTGCGCGCTGGTTGAACGGGCACTGAGCACGCGGCGGTTCGGGCCGTATTGCTTGCAGGCGGCAATCGCTGCGGTGCATGCCGAAGCGTCTTCGGCGGCGCAAACCGATTGGCAGCAGATCGTCGGGCTGTATGACGTGTTGCTGCGCGCGCTGCCGTCGCCAGTTATCGAATTGAACCGGGCGGTGGCGGTGGCCAAGCGTGATGGGGCGTTGGCCGGGTTGTTGTTGATTGAAGGGATTCTGGGACGCGGAGAATTGCAGGATTATCACCTGGCGCATTCGGCGCGGGCAGAGTTCTGTCGCCAGTTGGGGCGGGTGGAAGAGGCGCGGGCGGCCTTTCTTCGCGCGTTGGAGTTGACGCGGCAGGCGCCAGAGCGGCGGTTTATCGAGGGACGGCTGAGCGAACTGGATTGATCTGAATTCTTTAACTGCAGGGCCGGCCTCTTCGCGAGCAAGCCCGCTCCCACAGTTGATCGCATTTCAATTTTGGCTGCACTGCTTATTCAAGCATCTTGCTGAGCAACCAGCTCCCCGCCGGCCCTGGCGGATACAGCCGTGACCACAAGGCATCGACAAACACCGGTTTCGGCCAGCCGCGCACATCGAGCTCTATCAGCAAATCGTTGGCATAACGCTGCACCAGCCACCTCGGCAACGGCGCCCAGCCAAAGCCTTTTTCCGCCATTTCCAGCAACATCAGATAGCTCGGCGCCGACCACACGCGGCCTTTGCCGCGACTGTCGTAGGGGTTGACGATGGTCGCCAGACGCAGCTCGCGATGTTGCTCAAGGATCTGTTGATCGACATGCTCAAGCCGCGCCAGCGGATGCTCGCGATTGACGAACAGGGCGATCTCCGTGCGCTCGGCCACGGTCGAGGTCACCAGATCGGGCGGGTAGTTGTCCTGCATCTCGGCAAAGGCCAGATGCGCGCGGCCGCGCTGGACCAGTTCGATCAAGTCATCGCATTCGGCAATCAGACATTCCAGCTCAAGCTCCGGATAGCGCTGCTCGAAACCCACCAGTGCCGCCTCAAAGCGGTACGACTGATAGGTGTCGGAAATCGCCACCGTCAGCTTCGGTTCAACGCCTTGGGACAATTGCCGTGCGCTCATTTCCAGCCGATTGGTGGCGTCCAGAATCGCTTCGGCTTTTTGCAGCATCACATGGCCGGCCGGCGTCAGGGTCGGCTTGCGGCTGCTGCGATCGAACAGCTGCAAATCCAGATCGATCTCAAGGCTCGCGACCGCCGCGCTGATGGTCGACTGGCTGCGCCCCAATTTACGCGCCGCTGCGGAGAACGAGCCTTGCGTCGCCGCTTGCACAAACGCCAACAGCACTTCTTGCGAAGCCATGAAGTATCGCTTTGATCGATGGTTATTGGTTATGAAGTATCGAGGTAGGGGTGGATCATGGCAACCATCTTCCAGCAAGGAGTCAGGCCATGACTGCCCCAAAGTCCCTCACCGAACGCGTTTTCCAGGCGGTTGGTTTCGAGTTTCTCGCGATCCTCATCTGCACCCCGTTGCTGGCGTGGATCATGCAAAAGCCGTTGCTCGACATGGGCGCGGTGACTGTGTTGATCGCCCTGCTGGCGCTGGCCTGGAACGTGGTGTTCAACCGCTTTTTCGACCGCGCGTTGGCGCGTATGAACGTGGCGCATAACGCCTGGGTCCGCGTGGTCCACGCGTTACTGTTTGAAGGCGGGTTGATCGTGATGGGCGTTCCGCTGATTGCCGCATGGCTGTCGGTCAGCCTGTGGCAGGCGTTTTTGCTCGACATCGGCGTGCTGCTGTTTTTCCTGCCGTACACCTATGTCTATCACTGGGGCTATGACGTGCTGCGTGAGCGCTTCATGGCACGCCGCGCTTGTGAAAGCTGAGGTAAACCTGTGGCGAGGGGATAAATCCCCTCGCCACAAAGGTTAGTCATCGTGCAGAAAGTCAGAGAAACATGCCGCCGGACGCTTCGACCCGCTGGCCATTGATCCACTGTCCGCCCGGCGACAACAACAACGCCAGTGCGCCGCCAATATCGTCCGGCTGCCCCACGCGACCCAGCGCGGTATTGCTGGCGACCATCGCGTTCACGGCGCTGTTATCGCGCACTGTACCGCCGCCAAAGTCGGTTTCAATCGCGCCCGGCGCAAGGATATTCACGCCGATCTGCCGCGCGCCCAATTCCTTGGCCTGATAACGGGTCAGCACTTCCATCGCCCCCTTCATCGCCGCGTAGGCGCCGTAACCGGGCAGGCTGAAGCGGGTCAGGCCGCTGGAAATATTGATAATCCGGCCGCCATCATTGATCAGCGGAAGCAGTTGCTGGGTCAGGAAGAACGGCCCTTTCAACTGAACGTTCATCAGCAAGTCGAACTGCTCCGGGGTGGTTTCGCTGAACAGCGCGTGCACGCCGATGCCGGCATTGTTGATCAGGAAATCGAAGCGCTGACGCTGGAAAGTTTGCTCCAGTGTCTTTTCAACCTGTGCGGCAAACGCGGCGAAGTGTTCGCTGTGGCCGACGTCCAGTTGCAGCATCGCCGCGCTGGCGCCGAGCGCCTGCAATTGCGCAACCAGCGCCTGGGCCTCGTCGGCGCGGCTGTGGTAAGTGCCGATGATGTCGATGCCTTGGGCGGCGAGGTGCAGGGCGGCGCTTCGGCCCAAGCCACGACTGGCGCCGGTGATCAATGCAATTTTGCGATTCATGCTGACTTCCTCGAGTGTTGAGTGGCGATGGGAAGAAGTTTATTTATCCGCCCTGAGGTGATAAACACAGCGAAAGCGGAATCACTGATCGGCTCAGCCGAACAATCACCGAGGCCTACATGAACAAACTGGACCTGCTGCGCACCTTCGTGCGGGTCAGCGAACTGTCGAGTTTTACCCTGGCCGGCGAAAGCCTCGGTCTGCCGCGCTCCACGGTGTCCGAGCAGGTGCAGGCACTCGAAACCTTGCTCGGCACGCGTCTGCTGCAACGCACCACGCGCAAGGTGCAGGCGACTCAGGATGGTCTGGTGCTGTATGAGCGCAGCAAGGATTTGCTCTCGCACATGGACGAAATCGAAGGGCTGTTCCGTCAGGACGAAGCTTCATTGACCGGACGCATTCGCGTCGACATGCCGAACATTCTCGCGCGTCGGTTGATCATGCCGCGCCTGCCGCAGTTCATGGACCGTCACCCGAACCTGCAACTGGAAATCAGCAGCACCGATCGCCGCGTGGATCTGCTCGCTGAGGGGTTCGATTGCGTGTTACGCATCGGCGCGCAGCCTGACCAATCCGTCGTCGCCCGGCATCTTGGCGATTTCCCGATGGTCAACTGCGCCAGCCCCGGGTATCTGGAGCGCTACGGCGTGCCGCAGACCCTGGAAGATCTGGCGCAGCATCGGCTGGTGCATTACGTCGGCGTGCTGGGTTCACGTTCTGAAGGCTTCGTCTACGAGGCGGGCGGCGAGGTGCGGCGGGTGGCAATGGCCGGCAGCATCACGGTCAACAGCACCGACGCCTACGAAGCGGCCTGCCTGGGTGGTTTCGGCCTGACCCAAGTGCCGCGCACCGGCATGCAGCCGCATCTGGAGAACGGCGAATTGCTGAGCGTGCTGGCGCAATACACCGCGCCGCCGATGGCGATCTCGCTGCTGTATGCGCGGCAACGGCATTTGCCGTTGCGGGTGCGGGTGTTCATGGATTGGCTGAGCGATGTCGTTCGTTCGACGCTCTGACGGATTCACATAAATCCAAATGTGGGAGCGGGCTTGCTCGCGAATGCGGTGTGTCAGTCAATGTCCGTATTGGCTGATCCACCGCATTCGCGAGCAAGCCCGCTCCCACAAGGGATCTTCATTTGCTCAGAAAATCTGGGTGAACAGCCAGTACAGGCTGCCCGACAACAGAATCGCCGCCGGCAGCGTCAACACCCACGCCATCAATAAATTGCGGATCGTGCGCATCTGCAAGCCGCCTCCATTGGCAACCATGGTTCCCGCTACACCCGAAGACAACACGTGCGTAGTCGACACCGGCAAACCGAACATGTCCGCCGCACCAATGGTCAGCATCGCCACGGTTTCCGCCGATGCGCCCTGCGCGTAGGTCAGGTGGGTCTTGCCGATCTTCTCGCCGACGGTCACGACAATGCGCTTCCAGCCAACCATGGTGCCGAGCCCCAGCGCGATGGCCACGGCGATCTTCACCCACAGCGGAATAAACCGCGTGGCGTTGTCGATCTGTTGTTTGAACAGTTGCAGCTTGTTGGCGGTGTCGGCGTCGAAGTTACCGACCTTGTTCTTTTCCATCAGGCGAATGCTTTCGCTGGCCAGGTACATGTCGTTGCGCACGTTGCCCATGGCTTCGGCCGGGACTTTCGCCAGCGAGCCGTAGCCTTTGACTTGCTCGCCGATGTGCCCGGTCAGGGCGGCGAGGGCGGGGATTAGTTGCGGCGTGGGCTCCTTGCTGCGTACGTAATCGGAGAGAATCGGACGCGGATCGGCAGGCGCCGGCAGCGGGGCACTTTTCACCAGCGCTTGTTGGGTGACTTGCGCCACGGCGGCAAATTGCAGCGATTGTTCTTCCGGCATGGTGCGGTTCAATGCGTAGGCCATTGGCAGCGTGCCGACCAGAATCAGCATGATCAGGCCCATGCCTTTCTGGCCGTCGTTGGACCCGTGGCGAACGACACACCAGTACACGTGACGATCAGCAAACCGCGAATCCACCACGGCGGTGGGGTGTTGCCCTCGGGGGCCTTGTACAGCGCGCGATTCTTCACAAACGCACGCAACGCCAGCAGCAACAGCGCCGCGCAGCCGAAACCCACCAGCGGCGACAGCAGCAGCGCGTAGCCGATTTTGGTCGCCTGTGCCCAGTCCACGCCGCTGGTGCCGTCGCGGCCATGCATCAAGGCGTTGGCCACGCCGACGCCGATGATCGAGCCGATCAAGGTGTGCGAAGACGACGCCGGCAAGCCCAGCCACCAGGTGCCGAGATTCCACAGGATCGCCGCGATCAGCAGGGCGAAAATCATCGCAAAACCGGCGGACGAACCGACCTGCAGAATCAACTCCACCGGCAGCAGCGCGATGATGCCGAACGCCACCGCACCGCTCGACAGCAGCACGCCGAGAAAATTGAAGAACCCCGACCAGACCACGGCAACATTCGGCGGCAGCGAGTGGGTGTAGATCACCGTTGCCACGGCGTTGGCGGTGTCGTGGAAGCCGTTGACGAACTCAAAGCCCAGCGCAATCAGCAACGCCACACCGAGCAGCAGAAACGGCGTCCAGGTGGTGACCACCGTGCCCAGTTCGTGCATGTCGTGCATCAGGCTGTAAGCGGTGAACAGCATGCCCATGGCGAGCACGGCGAAAAAAATCACGTAAGTGAACGGACCGGGTTTCTTGTCGAGGGCCGGCCTGCCGCTGGCGGTGGCGGGGCTGGCAGTCAGGGAGGGAGTAGCCATGCGCGGACAATCCTGAGCGAGGGAAGGAATGTCGCCCATGATCATTGCAGAATGTTACAGAGAGACTGCGTCAGGTCAGTGTTTGCCTGATTAGTCTGACCGATCGTTCCCACGCTCCCGCGTGGGAATGCCGCTCGGGACGCTCCGCGTCCCAGTGACGCAGAGCGTCACCAGATGCGTTCCCACGCAGAGCGTGGGAACGATCAAGGCTGCGATCTTTTGATATTAGTAATCCCCACGCTTGCGAAATGCCCAGCGCCCGGCAATCACCGTGAACGTCGCCACCAACGCAACCAGCACCCAGAACCCGTGCGGATCCTGCGACAGCGGCACGCCGCCGACATTCATGCCGAAGAAACCGGCAATGATGTTGATCGGCAAGGCCAGCACCGTCACCACGGTCAGGGTGAACAGCGTGCGGTTGCTCTGTTCGTTGAGGTTGGCGGCGATTTCTTCCTGCAACAGTTTGATCCGCTCGCCGAGGGCGGTGAGGTCGTTGATGATCAACGCGAACTCCTCGGTGGATTTGCGCAGTTCCTTGACGTCCTCCTTCTGCAACCAGGGCGGCGGGCGATTGAGCAGGCGCAGCAATGAACCCGGCTCCAGCGCCAGCAGCCGTTGCAGGCGCACCAGCACGCGACGATTGGCACCCAGTTCGGCGCGGTTGGTCGACAGGCGCGAGGAGAGCAACTCGTCTTCGACCTGATCGACGCTGAGGCTGGTCTTGCGCACGATCTGCGTCAGCACTTCACCCTGATCGCGCAACAGGTGCACGAGCAGTTCCGACGGCGAGCGGAAGCACTCGCCGGCCTTCACCGACGAACGCAATTTGTCCACCGAGTGCAGCGGTTGCAGGCGCGCGCTGACAATCAGCTTGCTGCGCACACAGACCCACAGCGTCGAGACGTCCGAGGAGACCATGCTGCTGAGGTTGAACACCACGTCGTTAACCACCGCCAGCAGCGCCGAATCGACATGCTCGATGCGTGTCGAACGCGAGCCTTCGTGCAGCGCTTCGAAAAACTCCTCGGGCAATTGCAGATGGCTTTTCATCCAGCGCTCGCACGCGGCATGGGCCAGGTTCAGGTGTAGCCAGAGAAATTCGCCGTTGTCGTGGTCGTTGTCGTCCTGCAAGCAGCGCAGCGCGGTCGCCGAATCGATTTCACGGCCACGCTCGCTGGGCAAAAAACGAAAGCCGTACAACAAGCCAAACAGGTCCGGATCGCGATGGCTGATGTCGAGGCTGTGGTTCATGGCGGCTCGCTGCGAGAAGGGTGTCTGTTGCGGGATTTTCAGGTTCACCCGTGCGGCATCATCGCAACCTCACATGACCGTTTTATGACAACAAAATGACGTCAAATCAAAGCGTTACCGACTGTCGGAAGTTTCTCAAGAAGCGCTCTGGCGCGCCGACTTCAGGTGCGTTAGGTTGCGCGCCATTGGCTTTCGCCAAGGTTCGTCGACAGGGAAGTCCGGCCCTTTTTCACGCTCGTTCGAAGCGTGTCTCATCCCTGTCTTGAGTACCTTGCAATGCTGCAAAAATCCCTGAGAGCGCAAATTCTCGCCCTGCTGAGCGGTAGCCTGTTGGCGGTGCTGTTGATCGCGCTGGCCTGTTTTCATTTCCTGTCCAGCGGCGTGCACAGCTATAGCCAGTTGATCGCTGGACCGCTGCACACCTCGCAGCTCATCGATGAGGCCAACCTGCAATTCAAGGTGCAGGTGCAGGAATGGAAAAACGTTTTGTTGCGCGGCAAGCAGCCGGCGGACCTGGCCAAATATTGGGGCCAGTTCGAAGAACGCCAGCGCGATGTGCAGAACCTGCTCGGCGAACTCGCCAGCCAGAAGGGCATCGACCCAAGCCTTAAAACGCGCATCGAACGTCTGCGTGACGAGCACCGTCAGTTGGGCGGCGCTTACCAGAAGGGCCGTGACGCCTACGTGGCGGCCGATGGTGAAGCGGCAGCCGGTGACGCGGCGGTCAAAGGCCTCGACCGTGCCACCAGCGAGCAAATGAGCGAGCTGGTCGCCGAGTTGCGTAAGCAAGGCACCGCGCAGTCGGCGCTGATCAGTGCCAACGCCGATCGTACGGTGTGGCTGGGGCTGCTGGTGATGCTGGCGTCGGGTCTGCTGATCGGGTTGCTGAGCCTGTGGCTGATCAATCGCAATCTGATCGAGCCGATCGGCAAGCTGATTGATTACGTCAGCCGATTGAGCCGTGGCGAACTGGCCGAACGAGTGGTCAGCGACCGTCGCGATGAGCTGGGTAATCTCGCCGCCGCCGCGAACACCCTGCGTGATTTCCTTGCCGATACCTTCACCCGATTGCAGCGCAGCGCCAGCGAGCTGGACAGCGCCAGTGGCGAGTTGAACGCGATCGCCACGACCATGGCCGGCGGCACCAACGAGCAGTTCAACCGTACCGATCAAGTGGCCACGGCGATGAACGAAATGTCCGCCACGGCCCAGGAGGTTGCCCGTCACGCCGCCGATGCCGCGCGTGCCGCTGACGATGCCGATCAGTCGGCGCAGCAGGGTGAAAAGGTCATGCAAACCACCATTCGCTCTATCACACAGATGCGTGGCGAGATCGCCAACACCGCGACAGTCATCCGTCGTCTGGAAGCCGACAGCGGCCGTATCGGCAAGGTGCTTGAAGTGATTCGCGGCATCGCCGAGCAGACCAATTTGCTGGCGCTCAACGCGGCGATTGAAGCGGCACGGGCCGGTGAGGCCGGGCGTGGTTTCGCCGTGGTCGCCGATGAAGTGCGCAACCTGGCGCAGCGCACCGCCGAGTCGATCATTGAGATCAACCAGATCATTCAGAACGTGCAGACGGGGGCGGTGGACGCCGCGCAGGCAATTGAAAGCGGCCAGTCGCGCAGCGATGAAAGCGTCGAGCAGGTGACGCAGGCCGGAGCGATGCTGGAGCGCATCACCCTGGCGGTGGAAGCGATTCGCGACATGAACCGTCAAATCGCCACGGCGGCAGAAGAGCAGACTTCGGTGGCCGAGGACATCTCGCGCAACCTGACTGAAATCACCGCCATTGCCAGCACTAACCTGGACAACGTGCAGCGCACCGAGAGTGCCAGTCAGAATCTGCATGGTTTGTCGGGGCAGCTGAATGAGGTGACGGCGCGGTTGAGTGCTTGATTGCGAGTCTAAGCATCTGCGCAACCCTTTGTAGGAGTGAGCCTGCTCGCGATAGCGGTGGAACAGTCAATATTGATGTCGCTGGCTTACCAATATCGCGAGCAAGCTCACTCCTACAATGATTTTTGCCGGCCATAAAAAAACCGCACGATCATTAAATCGTGCGGCTCTTTATCAGCGATCTATCAAGTGTCTTGCTTGTTGCTCAGCACTTTACCGGTGGTGGCATCAAAGTCCACGTCGAACTCTTTGCCGTCAGCGGTTTTCAGTTCAACTTCGTACTCATAACCGTTGAAGTGGTTATCGATATCGGTGTCGGTAATCGTTGCGCCCGGGTGCAGTTTCAGCGCTTCGGCGTTCATCGATTCCAGCGACTTGATCTTGCCATCCTTGACCAGTTGCGGCACTTGGTCGATGCGAACATCAGCCTGAGCCAGGCCAGCGGTGAGGGTCAGGGCAGCGGCAGTAAACAGGGCAGTCAAAGTTTTCATCGGGTCATTCCTTGGTTGTGCGTTGAAGTGGTTGATCTGTGTAAGTGGGTTCAGATTAACCAGCGCAACTTAATTCACCCTTAATCCCGGCATCGCGAGCAACTTGCTCTTGTAGGAGCGAGCCTGCTCGCGAAAACAGGCAACTCGATTGCTGATCAGAAACCGTTGTTCTTCAATACCTGATCAACACTGCTAAACGCGGGACGCTTATAGAACTTCAACAGTTCGCTGGCGCGATTAGTAAAGATGCCGTCGACGCCGGCGGCCATGACTTTCTCGAAGTCTACCGGCTCGTCAACCGTGTAGACATGCACCAGCAGGCCTTGGTCATGGGTGTACTGGTTCATCCACGGTTGCACCAGATCGGAGTAGCTCTGATCGCCGCCATGGGTCAGCTTCGCCGACGGGCCGGTGCCGATGGCGCCCTGGGCCTTGGCGTAATCGATCCATTGCTTGAACTCGGCTTCGGATTTCGGCTCCTGCTTGCCGTAGAACACGTTTTTGTCCTTTTCGCCGGACGCGGCAAAGGTCACGCTGGATTTCGGCTCGATGCTGCCTTCGCCGACCCACAGCAGGAGGATTTTCGGCACTTGCGGCATTTCTTTTTCCAGCAGTTCGAGGCTGGACTTGTCGAAGGTCTGCAAGATCACCTTGCCTTTGCCCTGACCGACGCCCAATGCGCTTTTCGCCAGTTTGGACCCAGCCGGGCTGAGCCAGCCGCGATCCTGCAGCTTTTCCTTCAGGTCATGTTCGATGCCGGGGAACAGTTGCGGCTCTTTGGTTTCGATGTACAGGCCCGGCTTGTGCTGCGGATTGGCGCGGGCGATGTCGATGATTTCATCGAGGGTGAGGATTTTCAGCCCGGCGTAGGACGCACGCGCGCGATCCGGATACTTGGCGTTGAACCAGCTGCCGGCATCAAGGGTTTTCAGTTCGGCCATGGTGAAGGCCGTGGCCGGGCTGTCCTTGCGCTCTGGAAACTTGCTGGCGACGTCAGTGGTGCGTTGCAGGTTGTCGTCGTGCAGGGCGAAAAGCACGCCGTCCTTGCTGCGCTGCAAATCCAGCTCCAGATAGTCAGCGCCGAGGTCGCGCGCCAGCCGGTAGGCGGCCGCGGTGGACTCCGGAGCATCAAAGGACGCGCCACGATGGGCGATGACCGCCGGGTGCGGGATGCCATGCGCCGCAGCGATGGCCTTGGGTTCGGGATGGGTGTCGGCGTGCGCCTGACCGAGGCCGAGCAACAGACTCAGCACCAAGGCGCTTTGGGTAAAAGTGGCAGGCATGGTCGAGTTCCTTTCGCAGGTTTTTTCAAGACGTACGTTTTAACAACTGAATCGATGGCGTGCTAGCGCAGGACCGACATAAACGTATTAAAAGCGATTTTTCCTGCACTTTTGTGGCGCCGTTTGCAGTACGCTTGCCCTCGGCAGACGCCCCGGCAGAGGGCGCGCCGCAGTTGCCCTGCGTGTAAACCATCGATCATCTATCGTGAGGTTTACCATGCGCATCACCTCCCAACTCATCTGCCAGGCCGCCGACGATCTCAAGGGCTTCGTCGGCCTCAACCGCAAGACCGGCCAGTACATCGTGCGCTTCAGCGAGGATTCGTTCGGCATGGACGTGGCCGATGACGGCATCATTGCGGCCAGTGAATTTGTCTGGGCGCCCGTTTCGGCAACGACCATGACGTTGAAGCGTGAGTTGATTCAGCTATTGCTGGACCAACACATCGACGACCGGATCAACATCACCGAGCCGTTGCGGGTTTATATGAACAAAGTCGAGGTGCCGGAGATCGTTGCGGTGCGGAGTCTGGTGCGCGGCTGAGGTTTTGCAGTGCGGACGCGGGCCTCTTCGCGAGCAGGCTCGCCCCCACATTGGATCTGTGGCGTTCACAAAATCCCTGTGGGAGCGAGCCTGCTCGCGAAGGCGGCTTGGTTGGCGCCGACATCCTCACTGTCCGAATGCATACTCCCGCTCAACCCGGCACACCCGCGTATGAAACGCTGAATACCACTGCGAGCGCCCACGCGCCTGGATCAACCGATGCTCGGGATGATCCCGCCACGCCAGAATGGCCGCCTCGCTCTGCCAATACGACACGGTGATGCCATGGCCGTCCGCGCCTCGAACCGATTCCACGCCAAGAAAACCCGGCTGCTCGCGTACCAACTCAGCCATGCGCTGCGCCGCCGCGGCATAACCGTTGTCACCCTCGGTGCGGGTCGAGGTGAAAATCACCGCAAAGCACGCCGTCATCAACGTAGCTCCCCGCAGGCTTCGACAAACGCCCGAACCAGCGGCGGCACTTGCCCCTTCAGTGCTGCGCGTTCCGGCTGGAACAGCGTAGCGACGAAGAACGGATGATCTTTCAGTTCGACAGCGCGCAGATCACCTGCCGAATCATGGGCGACCGCTTGTAGCCGGTCGCTCAACAATGTTTGTTCGAACTGTGGATTCACACCGTAGCGACAGCGATAGCCTTCCTCGATTTCAGACGTTTCGTACGCCTTGGCGATCAACGAACCGGTCCGCAGATGGATGCGGTCCACGGCTTCGACCAGCGAGCAGGCCAGCGGCGTGAGTACCGCGCGTTCTGATTCTGGCGATGTTTCGCCATGTACCGCATCGGCCCAACCCAGAACATTGCGCGAATATTCCAGAATCGCGTGCTGAAAACCGCCGCAGGTACCGAGGAAAGGACGCCGTTGTTCGCGGGCAAAGCGAATGGCGCGCAGTGCGCCTTGTTCACTTTTGTAGGGGCTGGCCGGCACGCACCAAAAACCATCGTAGAGATCGAGTGCTGTGCCGGCGTGGATCTGATCGGTGGCCAGCCACTCGAATTGCACGGTGTGCTGCAGATCTTCGGCGATCCGTTCGAGAGCAACCGGGATGGCTTGGTGGGCGGTGACCTGCGGGTCGTAGTCGCCAATCAGGGCGATGCGAATGGCGCGATTTTCCATGGGATTTCCCTGCGCTTGCTGATGGATGGTGCTCACTATAGATTGGCGTTCACGCACTCAATATTGGCGTTTACCCAAGTGATCAATGCACCAGCGCACTATCGACTCGACTATGCCGACCTGGCGCTGGTTCTCGCATTGGTGCGCGGCACCTCACTGGCACGCGCTTCCCAGTTGCTGCGCGTTGACGTGTCGACGGTGTTTCGCGCCGTACGCCGACTGGAGTCAGCGCTTGGCCAGCAACTGTTCGAAAAAAGCCGCGCCGGTTACCTGCCGACCACCCTGGCGCAAGCGCTCGCCGAGCAAGCCGAACGCGCCGAGCAGGCACTGGAAGCGGCGCGGATCGGGGCTGAGCAAGGCGGGCAAGTGGTCAGTGGCACGGTGCGCCTGACCTGCACCGATTCGGTGTTGCAAGGCTTGTTGCTCCCGGCGCTGGCGCAGTTCATGCCCAACTACCCGGCGCTGACGATCGAATTGAGTACCTCAAACGATTTCGCCAACTTGAGTCGTCGCGATGCCGACATTGCCTTGCGCTTGACGCGTACGCCACCGGAGCATCTGGTCGGACGGCAATTGGCGGAGATTTCCTACCGGGTCTGCGCCAGTCAGCGTTATCTGGAGAATGTTGAGGAGGCGGATCTGACGACGCTTACCTGGATTGCCCCGGACGAGTTCTTGCCGGATCACCCAACCGTGGCCTGGCGGCGCCAGCACCTGCCCGGGGTGGTGCCGGCTTATCGCTGCAACAGCATGCTGAGCGTGACGCAACTGGTTCGCGCCGGCCTCGGCGTGGCGGCATTGCCTGACTTTCTGATCAACGACGGATTGCAGGCGTTGAGCGAACCCTTGCACGGTTACGACACGGCGCTGTGGCTACTGACCCGGCCCGATTGCCGGGCGTTGCGTTCGGTAGTGACCCTGTTCGATGAACTGGGGCGGGCGTTGCGCCTGCCATAAAGCGTTGCTCATGCTGGCCTCTTCGCGAGCAGGCTCGCTCCCACAGGGGATTTGTGAACGCATGTGGGAGCGAGCCTGCTCGCGAAGGCGGCACCTTGGTTGATCGCTGGTCACCCTCTTGATCCACCTGCGAACCCAAGCCAGGCCCCATCAGCCCGGCATTCGCTCATTGGCAAACATACTCACCGCATCCACCGCCTCACTGGCGCCATCGCGGATCTGCAGAATCACCGTACCCGCCTGATTCGCCAGCGCCACGCCTTCAGCCGCGCGTTCGCGGGTGCCTTCCATGCTTTTGATCGCCTGCCGGGTTTCGCTCTGGATCAAGCCGATCATGCTGGATATCTCGGCCGTGGAGCCGCTGGTGCGCGCCGCCAGTTGGCGCACTTCATCGGCGACGACGGCAAAACCACGGCCCTGTTCACCGGCGCGCGCGGCTTCGATGGCCGCGTTGAGGGCGAGCAGATTGGTCTGGTCGGCGATCGCGCGGATGGTGTTGACGATGGCGGTGATCTGCTCGGAGCGCTCGCCGAGTTGCGCAATCAGGGTTGAAGACTGGCTGATGTCGTCGGCGATTTCGCGCATTTCGCTGGCGGCTTGCTGGATGACCTGAGTGCCTTGCTCGGCGACTTTCCGGGTCGCTACCGAGATGTGATAAGCGGCGCTGGCGCTGCGCGCGTCCTGTTCGTGCTGGACGACGCGGGTGGTTACGTCGGAGGCGAATTTAACCACTTTGTACAGCCGCCCCGAGGCGTCGTAGACCGGGTTGTAGTTGGCCTCCAGCCAGACGGTCTGGCCGCGTTTGTCCACGCGCTCGAATTGCCCGTGGAAGAATTCGCCGAGATTCAAACGCCGCCAGAAGTCCTGGTAGGCGCTGCTGTTGACCATTGCCGCTGGGCAGAACAAGCGGTGATGCTGGCCGCGGAGTTCGGCCTGGGTGTAACCCATGCGCGTCAGAAAATTCTGATTCGCCGTAAGGATATTGCCGTCGAGGTCGAATTCGATCACCGCCATTGCCCGGTCGATTGCCTGCAGCTTGGCATTGGCTTCGTTTTCCTGCTGGACCTTGGCGGTGACATCCATCGCGTACTTGACCACTTTCGTCACCCGTCCTGCCGCATCCTTGATCGGGTTGTAACTGGCTTCCAGCCAGATCGGCTGGCCTTTGCCGTTGACCCGCTCGAACGTGCCGGACTGAAATTGACCGTTCTTCAGGCGAGACCACAACTCACTGTACTGGGCGCTGCGTCCGAATTCCGGGGTGCAGAAATGCCGGTGCGGCTGACCGATGGCTTGGTCCGCGGTGTAACCCATGGTCTTGAGAAAATTGTCATTGGCCCGTAACACCACGCCATCAAGATCGAATTCGATCACCGCCATTGAGCGGTTGATCGCTTCAAGCAGTCCAGATTGCTCAGTGAGGGTGCGCTGCTGATCTTCGAGGGCGGCTTTGTAACGGTTGAAAAACATGCTTGCGATACTCGGAAAGTGGGGGGAAATCGAAGGATTCAGTCCCTATTCCTGCGCCGGCAGACCGAAGTGCGCACAGGGCATTCGGCGATGACTGCTCAATGCCAGCGTTCCGTTACTGGCAGTTGGCTACTTATACAAAACTTCATAAACTTGTACAAGAAAGGAATTTTTCGCGAGCTTGTATAACTTTTTGCGAATTTAGTTGTACACCATTCGACGTTTCCTTGGCGACAAAATGATTCAGCGCTGATAACGCGCCAAGAACATGTCCAGTGCCGATTCCGCCACGCTGTGCTGCATCTCGATATCAAGCACCGCGCGCCCCATCGACACCTGCGGCCAGAACGCGAAGGTCTTGAGTAAGCCCTGCACCTGATGCGCGGCAAACTCCGGATCGACCGCCTGCAAGCGGCCATCGGCCTGAGCGGCGCGAATCCAGACGGTCAATCCTTCCTCACGTTCGCCCATGCGCTCGATCATGTTTTGCGCGCGCTCCGGAGAATGAATGGTCGCTGCAATCGCCACCCGAGCCAGGGTGAGGAAATTCTCATCGGCCATCATCTGCATTTTTTCTCGCAGCATTTGCCGCAACTGCTCGCGCAACGGCTGCTCGCGGTTGTAGCTGACCGATGGCTCGGCAATGATCCGCGCCCACAGCTGATTGAGGATCTCGGCGAACAACTCTTCCTTGCTGGGAAAGTGGTTGTACACCGTGCGTTTGGACACACCGGCGGTGGCGGCGATCTTGTCCATGCTGGTGATTTCGAAACCGTGACTGCGGAATTCGCTGATCGCTGCCTGAATGATGGCTTCGCGTTTACGGTCGGTGAGTCGCTGTGGGGCTGTCATGAGCAGGCTTCGGCAGGGGAAAGGAAATTACACTTGGCAGTTTACTTGGCATCGGCTTTGATGCAACCTAGGAAACTACACCGCTCAGTGTAATGCTGCGTTAATCCAAGCAGTCTAAAAACCGGGCAGTTCGGCCGATGCGTGCAGCTTGGCCTATTATCGTCCCAGCGTGAAAAACCGTGCGTGACACGGTTTTTCTGGAGTCATTCAGTCATGGCCAATCCAGTTTCTCTTCCGGATAACACTTCCACGCCTGAAGCCTCTCGTCAGGATCAGGGGTCGTTTCGCAACCACGCGCCCGTGCAGCGTGAAGGCGCGCGAAAAATGCTGCGGATTCTGTGGAACATGATCTTCCACAAACCACACAACACCCGACCTGCTGCGGCGATCCCGGTGCAGCCGTTGACCCGCGAAGACCTGCTGGCAGCGCCAAACCACAGCGTGTATCGCCTCGGCCACTCGACCCTGTTGCTCAAAATGCGCGACAAATTCTGGATCACCGATCCGGTCTTTGCAGAGCGTGCCTCGCCGGTGCAATGGGCTGGTCCGAAACGTTTCCATCAGCCACCGATCAGCATTGACGAACTGCCGCCGATCGAAGCGGTGATCCTCTCGCACAATCATTACGACCACCTCGACTACGAGGCCGTACTCAAACTCGCGGCCAAAACGACTTACTTCCTGACGCCGCTGGGCGTCGGCGACACCCTGATCAAATGGGGCATCGACGCCAGCAAGGTGCGCCAGTACGACTGGTGGCAGGGCACCGAAATCGCCGGCATCCGCTTCATCGCCACGCCGTCGCAGCACTTCTCCGGCCGCGGCCTGTTCGACGGCAACAGCACCTTGTGGGCGTCATGGGTGATGATTGACGCCGACACACGCATCTTCTTCAGCGGCGACAGCGGCTACTTCGACGGCTTCAAACGCATCGGCGAACAATACGGCCCGTTTGACTTGACCCTGATGGAAACCGGCGCCTACAACGTCGAATGGCCTCACGTGCACATGCAGCCGGAAGAAACCCTGCAAGCGCACATCGACCTCAAAGGCCGCTGGCTCTTCCCGATCCACAACGGCACTTTCGACCTGGCGATGCACGCCTGGTATGAACCGTTCGACCGCATCCTCGCACTGGCGTGGGAACGCAGCGTCGCCATCACCACGCCGCAGATGGGCGAGGCGTTCAACATTGCTCAACCGCAACGCGGCAGCGCTTGGTGGTTGGCGGTTGAAGGGGAAAGTGAGGTGGTGGCTCAGAATGCCTGATGGGTTCGCTTCAAGCGAATACCACCTCAATACGGCCCTCTTTTCGTGATCGGGGGGCCGATTTTACGACGATCTGCACATCTCGTCCGAGACGAGAAAGACACTCCATCATTTTTGCCTCACTGATTCCGCGAAATTTGCCACGCAACATTTCGGAAAGCTTGGGTTGTGGAAGCCCCAAAATTTCCGACGCCTGAATTTGAGTGAGATGACGCGCTTTAATGATTGCGCCAATTTTTGCTGCGAGCTGCGACTTGACCTGCATTTCGCTGGCATTGGGTAAGTCCAGATCTTGATAGACGTTTGCGCTGCCTACTTCAATCTCCATAGCTTTCTATTCCTTTCGCATGATCCTGAGCGGCTCGAAGTCTGTTTCTGATCAGATCAATGTCTGACTGGGCGGTTTTGATCCCGCTTTTCGACTTTTTCTGAAAGCAGTGCAAAACGTAGATAGCACTGCCAAAACGAACCGTATAAATGGCGCGGTAGGTGTCAGTGTCGAAGTCTTCTATCAACTCCAGGACACCCGCACCTCCAAACCCTTTCAATGGTTTTGCATCTGAAAACCTCAAGCCACATTGAGCCAGATCCAGTGCGTGACCAAAAACATCTTGTACCTCTGTGGGCATCTGCTTGAGATCTTTCTTGCTACTGCAGACCCACAAGAGCGGCTTCCTTGCACTCATGCGAAAATATACCTATTTAGGGATAAATACCAACCTCGTCTTTTCAATCAGCCATCGCATAATCTCCACGCCCCACTGATTCTGGATTCACCTCGTTCAAGCTTGCACGACGCCCCGGCCGAAATCCCGGAAAGAACACCAACCCCAGCGCCTCGAAGCGATAGGCCAGCGCCAGCCGCGCTGCATCCGCGACCTCTTGCTGTGCCTCGAATCGTTGAATGTCTTCAACCGGCACCTGCGCCTCGCGCGATAGCTGTTCCACGCTCCAGCCCAGCATCGCTCGGGCCTGGACACAGTGAGTGGGGGTGAACTGGAAAAGGGCAACGCGTTCGAGAATGTGGTTCATCGCAAGAGAGGCCATGGTGTGCTCCGGGCTCAAAAGTGCTGATTGAAAATGTACTGTGTTTTTGTACAGTTGTTTTTGGCCGGGATCAAACGCATTTTTTGATTTGCCCTAATTCGCCGCCTCCAACCAGACGGACGGCGCCTGACCAAGTACCCGTCGAAACATCGTCGAGAACGCCGCCGGGCTTTCATAACCGAAGTCCAGCGCGATCCGTGTCACCGCTTCGCCCGCCGCCAACCGTGCCAGCGCCTGCACGACGCAGGCTTGTTGCCGCCACTGGCGAAAGCTGAACCCGGTCTGCTGACGAAACAATCTGTTAAAGGTTCGTAAGCTTATGTGTAACTGCTCGGACCATTGCTGTGGTGATTGATGGGCGTTGGGCTTGTTCAGAAAGGTCTGACACAGACTGAGGAGTTTTCCTTCGGTCGGCATAGGAATGTGCAAGGGCAGGGGCGTACTCCGCTTCAGCTCATGTAACAGCAGGTTGATCAACGCTCCGTCGCGGCCCGCCAGGTCATAGTTCAACGGCACTTCAACCGCTTCCATCAGCAAATGCCGCAGCAGCGGCGACACGCTAACTACCTGACAACGCCCACCCAGATCCACCGTCTCAGGCTCGATGTACAAGCTGCGCGTACTCACCCCCAGCATCAGCACCTCATGGGCCATGCCCGGCGGAATCCACACCGCCCGCTGCGGCGGCACCAACCAGTTACCGTCATGGGTGCTGACCTGCATCACACCGCTGGCGCCATACAACAATTGCGCCCGACGATGCGTATGAAACGGGAGTAGGTGGCCGTGGGAATAATCCGTACCGATTGCCACGACCGAGCGGGGCGTGTCGTCCAACTCATTGATCGAGATATTGCGCATCGAACGGCTTCCAGCGATTGGCGTAAACGCAAACAGTATTGGCCGACTTGCTGAAGCAGGCCAGCCCTTGTCGGCCTATCGTCGTGCGCTCTCCATTCGCGGACGTTCGCCATGTTCTATCTTTTGCTCACGTTCTTTGGTTGCTTGACCGGTATCAGCGCCGTGCTGTTCGGCTTCGGCGGCGGCTTCGTTGTCGTGCCGCTGCTCTACCAGATGCTCACCGCCAGCCACGCCGTCAACGACCCCATCGCGCAATCGGCGATGCACATCGCCGTTGCCACCTCGACCTGTGTGATGACCGTTAACGCCCTGGTCGCCACGCGCAAACACCACCGCGCGGGTAATCTCATGGCTGACTATCTGTGGCCATTGGGTGGTTTCATCGCTGCGGGCGCAGTCGTCGGTGCAATCGCCGCGATGTGGGTCAGCGGTGCAGTGATCCGTTATGCCTTCATCGCCTACCTGGGCGTGACCATCGTTGACTGCTTGCTACGTCGCGGATTCCTTACGCAGTCCGAAGGTGTCGTACCACGGCGATTGAGCGCAACGGAAATATCCGCAGGCGGCGTAGGCATCGGCGCCATCGCGACGTTCCTCGGCGTAGGAGGAAGCGTCATGACCGTGCCGCTGTTGCGTCGTTGCGGGCTGAGCATGTCGCAAGCCACGTCCATGGCCAATCCGCTGAGCGTGCCGGTGGCATTGGCCGGGACGTTGACGTACATGGCGCTGGCCGGGTTCACCGGGGCTGAACTGGGTGTTTGGTATATCGGGTATGTGGACATGCTGGCACTCGCGGTGCTGACGGTTGGCTCGTTACTGGGCATCAGATTGGCTGCGCCGTGGATAGGGCGGATACCTGACCGGATACATGCCCGGGTCTATATTGGATTGCTGGTTATAGTGATGCTCGGTATGTGGACACGATGAGCTATCGCTTGATTTCAACATTAACCCGAGGAAGCATTCCCGAGGTTAAACAGAAAACAGGGGGAAACTCATGTCGATCAGTGAGAGTGACTGGAAGAAATTCAAACAATTGCGCAAGATTGCGCTCGACCGATTTTGCCAGGGCGTGCTCGCCGACACCAAGACAATCACCCAGCACGGTGCACTGTCGGCCCATGCCCGTTACGGCATGATTTACGGCTTGATCAATGATCGAAACCACGACATGGCTCGCATGTTCGATGGCCTGGCTCGCTCCTCCGCGTTGTGGAAACTGACCCTCATGGTCTCGCATGACTTATTGACCGACGCGGAGTTGTCGATTCTGAGCGAAGAAACGCAGAAACTGACCTCCGGTATCGAACGTCGGCAATACGAAATTGAATGGGTAGAAGAGATTGTTCGAGATGACTGACCCAGTGCCACCCGCGCTTCCAAGAGAACCCGTATGTTGATCTTCAATTGCACCGAAGCCGCCGGCAAGTTTTTCAGCCGTGTCCACAAAGGCAAAACAATCACGCCGGTGAGCGCTAAACCGCCGTCGCCAGTTATAGAAGACGATGAACCGAACAGCTTTGACGAACAGTGGCTAGTGCACGCGATCACCGTCCAGCGTAAACATGTGCTGTTTGTCATTCATGTCAGAACGCGTTATTGCATGATCTTTGCCGATGCCAAAAAGGCTGACGCCGAAGGGTTTGTGGCGTGGTTTATCGAGCGCTGGCGGGAAGGGTTGATACGTGATGCGATCAATCATGACCTCATGCAATGGGCTGATGCCGGGTCGATGACGGACCGTTTTGAGCCGAGCTGTGCAGAGCATCGTTTTTATCGCCGCAGCCATCGCGGTGCACAAAAGCACATCGAACAAATCGCCTGGTTTTTCGAGGACTGCGCTGCGGAGTGGGGCTGTTTGCCTCAAGGCGAACGTGCTGCCATCGCTTTCGATGCAAAAATGAACTCGCATATTCGGAACGCCAAGGGGCGCAAGGATTACTTCAGGCCGGATGAGGAAATGATCGCTCACTGGTTGCGTCAGTACTGTGCTGTCGATGACGCGGGTGTCCAGGCTGCGCTTGCTCGACGCACGGAAGCAGCGCGGGAGATTCGTGCGTTTGAGGACGGGTTGCGTGTGAACTGATCGAGTGATGACGCTCGATTCCAGAACAACTCCTCGCCATAATCCGCTTCCTTATTTTCGGCCCCGACGTTCCAGTGTCGGGGCCGCCCTACCTCTTTCAAGGATCGATCAATGCTCAAGGGATTGAGGCGCCAGGCGCTCTGCGTCGCGGCGCTGTTCTCGGTGATTTACACCGCTCACGCTGATGACCGTCAACGTGTATTCACCGGCACGCTGGGAAAAACGCCGATCGTGCTCGAACTCAATACCCAGCAACAGGACGAAGTCGTCGGTCGCTACTTTTACGAGAAATACCATCGCGACCTGCTCCTCAGTGGCACTTTGCATGAAGGCACGCTGAGCCTGATAGAAGGTGAAAACCGCTATGGCGAAGCGCAGCCGCTGCCAACGTTAAAGCTGGAAGAGACCGCCGATGGCTTGCAGGGCGAATGGCAAAGTCCGAAGGGCAAGAAGCTCCCTGTGAAGTTGATCGAGGCCAAAGTTCCTGCGCCGACATCAACAACGTTGCCGTTCATTGCCACGTTGCAGCACAGCAATCCGTACGAGTATTTGCGCTTACAGGGGCTCAAGCTCAAAGCCGCGAAGAAAGAGCACTTCATGGGTTACGAACTGCAGTGGTGGACGGAACCTGAAACAACGATCTCGCTGTTCAGCATTGAGTCCGGGTTACCCAAAGATGAGCGACAGCAAGTCAATCAACAGTTGCTCGCCAGACTCTGGCAAGAGGTTATCCGTTATCACGGTTGCCTGATGCAAGGCGGCGTCAACACCGACTTCCTGCAGCAAGTCGAACCAAAACTGATCTCCCCCGCAGTGGTCAGCCTGAACGTTTCCACCAGTTATTATTGCGGTGGCGCGCATCCGGATTTTGGTGACTCACCGCTCAACATCGATGTAAAAACCGGTCATCCGCTATCGCTGGGCGACGTGTTATGGGCAGGAGAAGGCGCGCCAATTCTGCATGCCGACCGCGACAGCCCAGGTGACCAGCCGCTGAGCACCGCGCAAAGCGATGCTTACTCAACGTATCAGCGCGAAGTGCTGGTGCCTTGGCTGATCAAACAGTTCGCCACACTCCACCCCAATGAAATGAAGAAGCCCGCAGAGGGCGATGACAACGCCTGTGACTACAGCGATGAAAGCATCTGGGGCTATTCAGCTTGGTACTTCACCGAGAGCGGCCTGTACCTCAGCCCGTATTTCGCCCGAGTGGCCCGCGCCTGCGATGCACCCGACTGGTCAACCCTGCCGTACTCACTGGTCAAACAACACCCCGGCGCCGTCAAACTGCAACTGCCCTGAACTAACCCTCACTCCAGACCCGGCGCTTCACGAATAATGAAGTGATCCAGGTTCTCGATATCGGCATTGAAGACCTCGAAAGGCTTTTCGGGGTTCTTCTTGCCCGGCACCTGCTTCAACTCCGGCGTCACCCCATAGAAGAAACAGAACAACGCCTTGTCGCTATCCACCGCATGCTTGATTTCTTCCAGAAACGCCTTGCGCTTGCGGTAGTTGTCGATCAACTTCTTGTTCAGATAAACACTGACCGGATACGGCTTCTTCTTGCTGTCCTCCGGTTTCTTGAACCAGACCTTGTCCTCGAAATCGATGCGAAAGCTGGCACTGTGGAAGTCCTCGATCTTCTTGATCCGCCCCCAGTAAATCAGCCCCTTGTTGTCCGTCAGATACTCGATCTTCTTGAAGAACGAACTGTACGGTGCCGTGTGCTCGCCGACCTTCAAGGGCATGCGCTTGAGCAGATCCTTGTCGGCGAAGTTGGAAACAAAACACTCCACCGGATGCGCAAACACACTGGTCTTGTCCGGCGCCGACTCACGCCCCGACGACTCTTTACCCGCGTCCGCCGCCACCCGAACCGGATCATCCCGCAACACATCCGCCGCCCCCGCTGGCGCGGCAGGCTTGCGCACATACTCACGCCGGGTCAGCAGCAGCTCTGACGGAAAGTGTTCCTCACGCGCGTCATCCGCCTCGCCATCTGCCGTCTCAACGCCCGAAGCCGACGCCTTCAAACTCACATACGGACAACCCACCACATGCTGCGTAGTGGGCAGATTCTTGAAGTGCGGCGTGCGCACGTAATTCACGTTCTTGGCGTTGAACGTACCCAACTCGTTGGAAGCCCCGAACGCCGAACGACAGGCATCGTTGGGGCACTGGAAGTGTTCCTTCGCAGAGTCAAACGCCACCGTCTCATCGAAATTGAGATCGCGAACATCATAGATCGACAACTTGTCGTCGAGGCTGAGGCAGTAGGCGAGATCGAATTTCATGGTGGGGCTCGGGTCCTTGAGTGGGGGAGGGGGTATTAATAGCGGGAGGCGGCGCGGGTTGCACTGATTGTTTTCAGGATGATGCAGAATCTGTGGGAGCCAGGCTGCTGGTGATTCTCGGCATCAACCGGATCTCAATCCTCACACTGCCATCGCAGGCCACGCATCCCCTGTGGTGAGGGAGCTTGCTCCCGCTGGGCTGCGAAGCAGCCCCAAAAAAAGATAAATGCGATGAGTTAAACAGAGCAAATTATGAGATTGGCGACCGCTCCGTGGCCGATCGGGAGCAAGTTCTATCGTCACGTAGTTTTGCGGTTCGGGGGCTCACGCTTCAACCGTTTAACTCTGTCATAAAGCGACTCGGTGAACTCTTTGCTGTCATTCGAGTGATGGCAGCGCCGATGACAGTTCGGACAAAGCGCTACAGCATTGCTAATTCGATCAGAGCCCTTATTCGCCAAATGCCTCACGTGATGAACTTCAAGGTAAGGGGAGTCATTTTTAGTGAATGGCGCCGGTTCACCGCACCCTTCACATATCCCTTTGGCTTTCTTACGGACCCAGGCTCTAACCTTCGGGTCACGTATAAATGCAGTGCTTTGGGCGGGAGCGCGCTTCGGCTTCACAATCCCCTCAGGTTCGTCTTCAAGAGGCAGCTTCTCTAGCGCAAGAGCTCTCTGCTCTAGTGCTTCTTCATCCGCAGTCGCAACCGTTGGATCCCCAAGCGTGACCCCTTTGGCAATCAACACTGCCCGAATGGCTGGCTCAACGTTAGTCCCAACGTTTCTGGCTGGCTTGTACCCTTTGATGTATTCCCTATGCATTCTCAATAAAACGGCAGAGATGTTCTGCATGCGGAATTCAACTGAGCCTTCAGTGCGGTTGTGCAACGCAGATGCACGCAGCACGCGATTCTCATGTGCTTTGTTAAATTTTTGGCCGATTCGCTCAAGCTCAAACATTTTCAGATAGGCATCAACCGCTGCCTCAATCTCAGCAACAGTCCAGTCAGTGTCTTTTTTCTTGTCGCTCATAAAATCGCCGAGGGTTGAAAACACTCGGACGATACTGAGTGGCCATCACGGCTGTCTAGGAAAATTCCTACAGAGATTTGCGACAGTTCTCGCAAGTGATCTCACAAGCAGCACCTAACTCATCAGATGCTTCGACGACTGAAATACCTCTGCAGCCTTCCGCCACCAAGACTTCGGGGCATTCGCTCGCTGCTGTGTCTGACCCTGCAACAGATACGGCATATCTCGTAGCCGAATCCAGCTTTCATCCTGCCAATGCAACAGACCCACTGACATCTCAGACCACTTCAAAAAACTCAGCATAGGTAGATCGGACTTCTCCGAGGACGCAGCATCGCGTAAGGCTGGA
Source organism: Pseudomonas sp. SWRI111 (assembly GCF_014268555.1). Lineage (NCBI taxonomy): Bacteria > Pseudomonadati > Pseudomonadota > Gammaproteobacteria > Pseudomonadales > Pseudomonadaceae > Pseudomonas > Pseudomonas sp. SWRI111. Next base: position 133,766 of record NZ_JABWQQ010000014.1, read on the forward strand.
ACCACCTGATGGGTCAGCCATTCACGCAACAGACGATTACCTGGGACGTAGCGATATACCAACAGCGCATAACACCGGACTCACTGAACGCCAGCTGCTTCTCAGGTCGCCGGTGATACTCAATCCACAGAAAACGATGCTGATCCTTGTCCAGTTTGCTGACCATCCGATCACTGAGATGGACGCCCATCAAGCGGCCAATATCGCGTGCGCAAAACCATGGCAGGCCTTCAAGGAGGAGGGCGTGGAGAGAGAGTTTGTGCAGAGTGAAGACAGTCGAAATGTTAGGTTCAGACATGGCAGGCCTCCAATGCTGGAAGCATGTAGATCATCTTGAGGTTGAGGCTGATTTCCTTCGGGCCGAAGGAGACATTTTTAGGCATATCCATTTACCTCTGTGTGATGTCAGCTTTCTTAAGGCTGGGTGCCGGGAGCTAAGAAACCCCACACAGAGGGCCGGCATATTTCCCTTTCGGGTCTTCTATTCGCCCACTCCCGGCATAACAGCGTTTTTGATGCTCACGGGGAGGCGGCAGGCACAAAATAGCCGCTGCTTTCGGGGGCGGACGTTCCGCTGTGTGTAGGTGTTTCTTAGGCACCGTTCAGGAGGGTAGACCGAAGGCTTTCTGGTCAAGGAAGCAGATGAGTCCGAAAACTACAACGTTGAGCTAGACAACATGATGGCGAATTAGTAGCTTTGCACCTCAGGATGATGCACTCAGACATGATCTGATCGCGATTTGGAAGTTTTGCACTAATGGATGAGAATCAAAAAAAAGCACTATTTAGTGTTGCTTATGTTAAGGCGCTTGCAGCTCAAGTTGGGTTTACAACATCTATCCCTGATGTGGATCATGATAGTGTTGATATTATCTTGAAGGCGAGAGGTTTTCAGTCGAAGATTAGGAATCCCCAACTTGAGGTACAGTTGAAGTGTACTGCTGATGCCGGAAAAGATGACAAATTTCTAAAGTTTCAACTTTCATTGAAGAACTATAATGATTTGCGAGGGGATAATCTCCTGTGCCCTCGGTATGTATTCGTATTGGTGGTGCCTGAAGCATGTAACGATTGGGTAACGCATGATGTGGATCATGCGAAGATTAAGCATTTTTGCTATTGGATGTCTCTATCCGAGTTGCCTGAAGTTGGAAATAGTACAAGTGTAACCATAAGTATACCAAAAACTCAAATTTTGACTGCTGAGAGCATGCGAAGTTTGATGAGTTCTGCAGGCTCAGGAGGTGTTTTTTGAATATCTCCAAAATGCGGAGGCAACTCGATCAAATTAATTGCGATATTTTTGAGAACTATCTGAAGGGAGCAGGGTGGGTTGATGATGGTGATATAGAAGGTTTGGCGTCTATTTGGCATCGTCCAGAAAAAGAAAATTATATTTTTGAAGTTGTGCTACCTAGGGTCAAGAGTGTCAAGGGTTATCTGCAGCGGCTTTATGAAGCGCTGAAATCGCTGGCCGCTTTCGAAGAGCGTGAAATGGCAGCGGTAATTGAAAGTGTGCAGAATTTTTATTCTGATATGGTGAAGGTTAGAGTTATCCATTCAGACGTGGAGGGGGGGAGTATTCCACTAGATGACGGCGTGCTTTTAGTGGAAAAAACAAGGGATCTACTTGCCGCAACTACGATGTCTGCGTTTAAAAAACAAAAGTATTTTTCTGGTAATCGCAGTCACGAGGTTCAAGCTTATTTAGATAAGCTTCGATTGGGGCAGACTGAAATTGGAAGCTTTATTGTCAATGTTTTGGCTCCGATTTCTAATGAGGTTTTTGTTCAGGAAGACAGTGATCGGATATCGCTCGGGCGTGCTGTCACAATGAACCTTGCTCGAAGTCTTTCTGCAGTGCAGCGCTCAATGGAGTCTTTCAGGGAGTCGGAAGATTTTATTTATTTTGAAGAGGCCGTATCTAAAGGGGTTAGTGCTAACTTGTGTGATGCCCTCATCGGCTTAAGTGGTATGGAACACACGAGGGATTTAATTATTAGTATTCAGCCTGGCGGCGGTGAGGCTGAGTGGCAAAATATTCCTTTGGTTCATAGTTTTGATGCGGTAATGATGCCCTATCTGAAAGGTGCGTCGGATTTTTATAAGGGGAATTATATTATAAAAAATTATCAGGCCTATGGTGTGGTTACAGGTATGAAGCATTTGCAAAGTGAGGACTTTGGAGTTATTTCAGTAAAGTCCCTGGTAAATGGTGTGGAACGAATTATATCAATTCAATTGGATATGGGTGAGTATTGGGAGGCTCTTGTTGCTCATGCACAAGGAAGAATGGTTTCCTGTGTGGGGAGTTTGAATGTTAATCCGAGGTCTGCGCAGTTGCTAGAGCCAATTAAATTTTCTGTTAGTGGCGCAGGAGGACTTTTTGATGATTGATAAGCTTGGGTTGTAGTTGGCGAATTGGACGGTATCAAGGCTGTAGCGTGAATCATGAAATGTATCGTGTGTAATTATTAATTCATAAATATGGTTGAGAGAGATCTATGGGGTTTTTAGATGTGATTGCGAAGCGTATACCTGCGAGGGTTTTATCAGCTGTGCTGATTTTGTTGGCAGTTTATGTCGGGGTCTTGGGGGCTGTTGCTGTTTGGACTGAGAGGAATGTTGAGTTTTGGCCGCCAAAAATTGGGCCTGGGCCAAAATCTAGAATGGTAGATGAGTTTAAAGAGGCTAGGCTAGATTTAAAGCAAATGAAGTTTGGGGCTGAGTCAGAGATAGCTGTGCTGAGCCAGAAATTGAATGATGCGAGAACTAAGCAGGCGGAATCGTACGCAAAGAATTTTTCTGATTCGCTTGCGTGGGAGAAAGTTGCTAAATCACTAGAGGTTGATATTAAGCACAAGGAGTCGATTCTGTTGTCAAGGCTCGATGGGTTTGATAGCTATATAAAATCGCTAGAGACACTTGTGCATAATTTGTAGTGGGATATCTATTGTAGATTCTGATTTTTCTACTACATAAAAGTGTTGAAATAAAAAAAGCCCTGTATGCAGGGCTTTTTTTTGATAGATGATTTTGAGTGGAATACTATCGATTAGGTAATCAATCCCAGCTCAACGCCCCACCAGTCTGATACTCAATAACCCGAGTCTCAAAGAAATTCTTCTCTTTCTTCAAGTCCATAATCTCGCTCATCCAAGGGAACGGATTCGTCGTCCCTGGATATTCCTCTTTCAAACCAATCTGGCTCAAACGACGGTTAGCAATGAACTTCAGATAATCCTCCATCATCGCCGCGTTCATACCCAACACCCCGCGAGGCATGGTGTCACGAGCGTATTCAATCTCCAGCTGAGTCCCTTGCAGGATCATCTGGGTCGCTTCTTCCTTCATCTCAGCATCCCACAAGTGCGGGTTTTCGATTTTGATCTGGTTGATCACGTCGATGCCGAAGTTCAGGTGCATGGATTCGTCGCGCAGGATGTACTGGAACTGCTCGGCGACGCCGGTCATTTTGTTGCGACGGCCCATGGAGAGGATTTGGGTGAAGCCGCAGTAGAAGAAGATGCCTTCCAGAACGCAGTAGTAGGCGATCAGGTTGCGCAGCAACTCTTTGTCGGTGTCCGGAGTGCCGGTTTCGAACTTCGGATCGGAGATCGAACGCGTGTACTTCAGGCCCCAGGCGGCTTTTTTCGCGACCGACGGGATCTCGTGGTACATGTTGAAGATCTCGCCTTCATCCATGGCCAGCGATTCGATGCAGTACTGGTAGGCGTGGGTGTGGATCGCCTCTTCGAACGCCTGGCGCAGGATGTACTGGCGGCATTCCGGGTTGGTGATCAGGCGGTACACGGCCAGGACCAGGTTGTTGGCAACCAGGGAGTCGGCGGTGGAGAAGAAGCCGAGGTTGCGCATGACGATGCGGCGTTCGTCGTCGGTCAGGCCTTCCGGGTTTTTCCAGAGGGCGATGTCGGCGGTCATGTTGACTTCTTGCGGCATCCAGTGGTTTGCGCAGCCGTCCAGATACTTCTGCCAGGCCCAGTCGTACTTGAAGGGTACGAGTTGGTTGAGGTCGGCGCGGCAGTTGATCATGCGCTTTTCGTCGACGGCGACACGGGCGGAGGCGCCTTCGAGTTCGGCGAGGCCTTCGGCGACGTCGAGGGAGTTCAGTGCAGCCTTGGCGCGGGCCACGGCGGCCGAGTCGTCGGCGGTCACGGCGCGGGCTTCGAGTGCAGCGGCGCCGCCGGCGTTGTCGAGGCGGTCCATGTTGGCTTCGCTCGCGTGGCCGGCGTTGGCGCCTTTCACTGCGGCTACTTCACTGTCTTCTTTGTCGAATTCGTCCCAGCTCAGCATGACGTGTCGTCTCCTGCGTGAGGGCCTGTCGCCCGTGTGAAACCTGATTGGTTGGTTTTTCACACGGTCGTACAGACCGCGTTGGATCTTAAGGAATCGTTTTTTGCAGCAGCTATACGCAGGCAATAAAACAGAATTTTGTACGGGTTTTCCGAGAGCCTCTGACGGGCGCAGATCACGTGAAACGCGGCTGCGGGGCTTCAGACAGGCTTTTCCTCCCTGTAAGGGAATATTGCTGACCCGATTAGGGCGGCATTATAGGGAAAAAATCGGGGGTGTGGGGGAGGGCGAAAGCGCGCAGGGCGGTCAAGCGGCAGGGGGATTTTGCTCGGAGCGAGGGATTACAGGGCTTTCACTGGGATTGGCCGCTGAGAATTTTTTTTGATTAATTTTTTCGCGGGGGCCTGGTTGTTCAAGAAATGAGCAAAAAATGGCGTTTTTCACTATATCTTGTGTTTTGCAAGCCTTTTCAACGACTCCAGACACAACTGAGCCCGACCGAAGCCGGGCTGGAATCGACCCTCAATGTGGCGCTGAGTGGTCCGATTCGGTGCAGTCTGATTCAGTTCGTGCAGCCGTTGCCCATGATGCTGTAGCGCAGAATGTGGCGCTGACCTTTGGAGTCGTCGTATTCCATTTTTGCCGGTACTACTTCGCAGACATTCGGCACTTCACTCATCGATACAACTTTGGTGATGTCCAGGTGTGTGGAATAAGTGTATTGCTCGATAACCGGTTGTTGCTGTGCGACATCAGTCTGGGCCTCGTCTGCCATGGCGGTTGCGCACAGACTGCTGAGGGCCAGAACTAATAAAGCTTTCATCTGATTCACCTTTTTGAGGTCGAGTGGGGTCACGCAACCTTTTTAGGGTTGCGTGTGGAGCTTCATGGTTGGTGCGTTACTTGGAGAGCTGGATTAACGGCCTTCGTGGGGGCTGTAACGTTGTTAATCGCGTTTGCCTTGTTGGCGAGGTGAATTTTAGGGGGACGAGGCGAGGGTAAACAGAGCGGGTTTTGATAAACACTTTTCGCAGATTTGGTAACAATCGGCTGGGTGGGTTTGTCTGACACACCGTGGTGTTTGCATCGCTTGCAGGCAAGCTCCCACAAGGATGGCGTGCGGCCCGAAAGGGTATTTCAAGTCAGCAGGAGTGGATGTCTGGATATTTTGTAGGGGCTTGTTACTACCATCGTCGAATGGTTCTATTGGGCCCACCCGGCTACAACGGGATCATACAAAAACAACTATTACACCGAGGTAGGAAAGATGAGTGCGGCTTCTCTGTATCCCGTTCGTCCCGAGGTTCTGGCTAACACGCTGACTGACGAGGCGACCTACAAAGCCATGTACCAGCAGTCGGTCGTCAACCCTGACGGTTTCTGGCGCGAGCAGGCCAAGCGTCTTGACTGGATCAAGCCTTTCACCACGGTGAAACAAACGTCGTTCGACGATCACCATGTCGACATCAAGTGGTTTGCCGACGGCACCCTGAACGTTTCCTACAACTGTCTCGACCGTCATCTGGCCGAGCGCGGCGATCAAGTCGCGATCATCTGGGAAGGTGACGACCCGTCCGAAAGCCGCAACATCACCTACCGCGAACTGCACGAACAAGTGTGCAAACTCGCCAACGCCCTGCGTGGACAGGACGTGCACCGTGGCGACGTGGTGACCATTTATATGCCGATGATCCCCGAAGCCGTGGTCGCCATGCTGGCCTGCACCCGGATCGGCGCGATTCACTCGGTGGTGTTCGGCGGTTTCTCGCCGGAAGCCTTGGCCGGTCGCATCATCGACTGCCGTTCGAAAGTGGTGATTACCGCTGACGAAGGCATCCGTGCCGGCAAGAAGATTTCCCTCAAGGCCAACGTCGACGACGCGCTGACCAACCCGGAAACCAGCAGCATCCAGAAAGTCATCGTGTGCAAGCGCACCGGTGGCGACATCAAGTGGAACCAGCATCGCGACATCTGGTACGAAGACCTGATGAAAGTCGCGGGCACCGTTTGCGCGCCGAAAGAGATGGGCGCCGAAGAAGCGCTGTTCATCCTTTATACCTCCGGCTCCACTGGCAAGCCGAAGGGCGTGCAGCACACCACCGGCGGTTATCTGTTGTATGCAGCGATGACCCACGAGCGCGTGTTTGACTACCGCCCGGGCGAAATCTACTGGTGCACCGCCGACGTCGGCTGGGTCACCGGCCACAGCTACATCGTCTACGGCCCGCTGGCCAATGGCGCGACTACTCTGTTGTTCGAAGGCGTGCCGAACTATCCGGATATCACCCGGGTAGCGAAAATCATCGACAAGCACAAGGTCAACATCCTCTACACCGCGCCGACCGCGATCCGCGCGATGATGGCTTCGGGTCAGGCCGCCGTTGAGGGCGCCGATGGCAGCAGCCTGCGTCTGCTCGGTTCGGTGGGCGAGCCAATCAACCCGGAAGCCTGGGACTGGTATTACAAAAATGTTGGCAAGTCGCGTTGCCCGATCGTCGATACCTGGTGGCAGACCGAGACCGGCGGCAACATGATGAGTCCGCTGCCGGGTGCTCACGCGCTGAAGCCGGGTTCGGCGGCGCGGCCGTTCTTCGGTGTGGTGCCGGCGCTGGTCGACAACCTCGGCAACATTATCGAGGGTGAGGCCGAAGGTAATCTGGTGATTCTTGATTCGTGGCCAGGCCAGGCACGTACGCTGTATGGCGATCACGATCGTTTCGTCGATACCTACTTCAAGACCTTCCGTGGCATGTACTTCACCGGTGACGGCGCGCGTCGCGATGCCGATGGTTATTACTGGATTACCGGGCGTGTGGACGACGTGCTCAACGTCTCCGGCCACCGCATGGGCACGGCCGAGATCGAGAGCGCGATGGTGGCGCACCCGAAAGTCGCCGAAGCAGCGGTGGTGGGCGTGCCGCATGACATCAAGGGGCAGGGCATTTATGTCTATGTGACCTTGAAGAATGGTGAAGAGCCGACCGAGCAGTTGCGTCTGGAGCTGAAGAACTGGGTGCGCAAGGAGATCGGGCCGATCGCTTCGCCGGACGTGATCCAGTGGGCGCCGGGGTTGCCGAAAACCCGTTCGGGCAAGATCATGCGGCGCATTCTGCGCAAGATTGCCACGGCGGAATACGACGGATTGGGCGATATCTCGACCCTGGCGGATCCGGGTGTGGTGCAGCATTTGATTGATACGCACAAGACGATGAATGTGGCGTAAGTCGTAGCTTGGAGAAAAGCCCTGTCCGGTGATGCTGGATGGGGCTTTTTTGTGGCTGGGGGTTTTGTGGTGGCTGGGCTGGCCTCATCGCGAGCAGGCTCACTCCTACAATGGATCGAGTTTCTTCAGTTGGAATGCCGTCAACTGTAGGAGTGAGCCTGCTCGCGATAGCAATCTGTCAGACACCGCTGTGGCCGCCTGTAGGAAACCGAAACCGCCCAGCCAATAATTATCGATCTGCGCCGTCAGACCTTTCCCGATGTTACCCAGCACAGCCCAATGTGTAACCGGCCGCCCCGCAACGGGGCAAAGGGAAACGCCACGCCCCATTCTAGAGCTGTAAGCCCCCCGGTGAAAAATTAGACATAACGCTACGCTTGCCGGATTAGAAGGGTTTGCGAATAATAGGCCCGCAATTTGCAGCATAGATCGGTTCACTGTCTTTCGCTCTTGCATGAAATTGCAGGGCTGTCAATGAGCTCAAGTCGCTTTCTCGGTGCATCTGTAATTAGTTGTCGCATTGAAGAAATATCGGCTTCGGGCCTGTCGTTAGAATGCCGATCACTCGCTCATCGTGGCTGATGTTGAAACCTCCTTCGGTTTCAATCGGAAATTTCCCACCGATGCGGCACCGATTTCCTGATTCACCATTCGCATATTGGGCTGTTGCTCACTCTGCCGTTTTTGCCCTTTACCGATGGAGTCCCAAGATGAAGAAACTTGTGCTGCTTGGCGCCCTGGCACTGTCCGTGCTCTCGCTGAATGCCGTCGCTGACGAAAAGCCTGTGAAAATCGGTATCGAAGCGGCTTACCCTCCGTTCGCCTCGAAAGCGCCGGACGGCAGCATCGTCGGTTTCGACTACGACATCGGCAACGCGCTGTGCGAAGAAATGAAGGTCAAGTGCGTGTGGGTCGAGCAAGAGTTCGACGGCCTGATCCCGGCACTGAAAGTGCGCAAGATCGATGCGATCCTGTCGTCGATGTCGATCACCGAAGATCGCAAGAAGTCGGTCGACTTCACCAACAAGTACTACAACACCCCGGCACGTCTGGTCATGAAGGCCGGTACTCAGGTCAGCGAAGGTCTGGCTGAGCTCAAAGGCAAGAACATCGGCGTACAACGCGGCTCGATCCACGAGCGTTTCGCCCGCGAAGTGCTGGCTCCGCTGGGTGCCGAAATCAAGCCGTACGGTTCGCAGAACGAAATCTACCTCGACGTGGCCGCCGGTCGCCTCGACGGCACCGTGGCTGACGCTACCCTGCTGGACGACGGCTTCCTGAAAACCGACGCCGGCAAAGGCTTCGCGTTCGTTGGTCCGGCGTTCACTGACGTCAAATACTTCGGCGACGGCGTTGGCATCGCGGTCCGTAAGGGCGATGCGCTGAAAGACAAGATCAACAGCGCCATCACGGCCATCCGTGAAAACGGTAAATACAAAGCAATCCAGGACAAGTACTTCGCCTTCGATATCTACGGCAAGTAAGACGTCCCTGCGACAAGTCCGAAATGGCGCAAGCAACAGAATCTCTGCGGTTTGCGCCATTTTTTCATCCCAACTTTCGAGGACCTGAATCATGTTGAAAGGCTACGGGGCTGTCATCCTCGATGGCGCATGGCTGACGCTTCAGCTCGCCTTGTCGTCCATGGCCCTGGCCATCGTTCTCGGGCTGATCGGTGTCGCGTTGCGCCTGTCGCCGGTGCGCTGGCTGGCGTGGCTGGGCGATTTGTATTCCACGGTGATCCGCGGGATTCCCGATCTGGTGCTGATCCTGCTGATCTTCTACGGCGGCCAGGATCTGCTCAACCGCGTCGCACCGATGCTCGGCTATGACGACTACATCGACCTGAACCCGCTGGCCGCCGGTATCGGCACCCTCGGTTTCATCTTCGGTGCGTACCTGTCGGAAACCTTTCGCGGCGCGTTCATGGCGATCCCCAAGGGCCAGGCCGAAGCGGGCGTGGCGTACGGCATGAGCAGTTTTCAGGTGTTCTTCCGGGTGATGGTGCCGCAGATGATTCGCCTGGCGATTCCCGGCTTCACCAACAACTGGCTGGTACTGACCAAGGCCACCGCGTTGATTTCCGTGGTCGGTCTGCAAGACATGATGTTCAAGGCCAAGCAGGCGGCGGATGCCACGCGTGAGCCTTTTACCTTCTTCCTCGCTGTGGCGGCGATGTACCTGGTGATCACCAGCGTGTCGTTGCTGATCCTGCGTCAACTTGAGAAGCGCTACTCGGTAGGCGTAAGGGCGGCTGATCTATGATCTTCGACTACAACGTCATTTGGGAGGCGCTGCCGCTGTACTTCGGCGGGCTGCTGACCACCCTCAAACTGCTCGCGCTGTCGCTGTTCTTCGGTTTGCTCGCCGCACTGCCGCTGGGCCTGATGCGTGTCTCCAAGAACCCGATCGTCAACGGCGCCGCGTGGCTGTACACCTACGTGATTCGCGGCACGCCGATGCTGGTTCAGCTGTTCCTGATCTACTACGGTCTGGCTCAGTTCGAAGCAGTACGCGAGAGCTTCTTGTGGCCGTGGCTGTCCAGCGCAACGTTCTGCGCGTGTCTGGCCTTTGCGGTCAACACCAGCGCCTACACCGCAGAGATCATCGCCGGCAGCCTCAAGGCCACGCCGAACGGTGAGATCGAAGCGGCCAAGGCCATGGGCATGTCGCGCTTCAAACTGTACAAGCGCATCCTGCTGCCGTCGGCCCTGCGCCGGGCGCTGCCGCAGTACAGCAACGAAGTGATCATGATGCTGCAGACCACCAGTCTGGCGTCCATCGTGACCCTGATCGACATCACCGGTGCGGCGCGTACGGTCAATGCGCAGTTCTATCTGCCGTTCGAGGCCTATATCACCGCCGGCGTGTTCTACCTGTGCCTGACCTTCATTCTGGTCAAGCTGTTCAAGCTGGCCGAGCGTCGCTGGTTGAGCTACCTCGCGCCACGGAAGCACTGATATGCAACGCATCGATCACGTATTGCCTTGGAGCCATCTGGGCAGCGAGCGCAAGGTTTCGGTATTCCGCTTCGGACAAGGCGAGCGCAAGGCTTATATTCAGGCCAGCCTGCACGCTGATGAGTTGCCGGGCATGCGCACCGCCTGGGAGCTGAAAAAGCGCTTGGGCGAACTCGAAGCCCAAGGCCTGCTCAATGGCGTGATCGAGCTGGTGCCGGTCGCCAACCCGCTGGGTCTTGGGCAATTGCTGCAAGGCAATTTCCAGGGCCGTTTCGAAGCGGGCAGCGGCAAAAATTTCAACCGTGACTTCGTCGAACTCAGTGCGCCGGTCGCGGCGGCGCTGGGCGACAAGCTCGGTGATGATCCACATGCCAATGTGCGGCTGATCCGTCAGGCCATGGCCGATCATCTGGCCGCATTGCCTGAGGCGAGCAGCCAGTTGCAAGGCATGCAGCGTGTGTTGCTCAGCCATGCCTGCACCGCCGACGTCGTGCTCGACTTGCACTGCGATGCCGAAGCCGCGCTGCACATGTACGCGTTGCCGCAGCACTGGCCGCAGTGGCGTTCGCTGGCAGCGCACCTGAACGTCAAGGTCGGTTTGCTGGCGGAAGATTCCGGCGGCAGTTCGTTCGACGAAGCCTGCTCGCTGCCGTGGCTGCGCCTGTCGCGGCAGTTCCCGGATGCACAGATTCCGCTGGCGTGCCTGGCGACCACCATCGAACTGGGCGGACAGGCCGACACCGGTCGCGTCGAGGCCGAGGCTTATGCTGACGGCATTCTGGCGTTCCTCGCCGAGCAAGGCCTGATTACCGGCGAGTGGCCGAACCCGGCCTTCGAGCCGTGCGAAGGCATGCCGTTCGAAGGCACCGAATTGTTGTTTGCACCGCACCCCGGTGTGGTGAGTTTTTCCCGCAAACCCGGCGAATGGGTCGAGGCGGGCGACGAGATTTTTCAAGTGATCGACCCTGTGTCCGATCGGGTCAGCACGGTGTGTGCTGGTACGTCCGGGGTGCTGTTTGCCATTGAACGGCTGCGCTATGCCCAACCCGGTTTCTGGCTGGCCAAGGTGGCGGGGCGCGAAGCGCTGCGTCACGGGCGCTTGCTCAACGACTGACTGACTGTTTTTGTGAGAACCGACCGCATGTACAAACTTGAAGTCCAAGACCTGCATAAACGCTATGGCAGTCACGAAGTGCTCAAGGGCGTGTCCCTGAAAGCGGCCGCCGGCGATGTGATCAGCATCATCGGCTCCAGTGGCTCCGGCAAAAGTACTTTTCTGCGCTGCATCAACCTGCTCGAGCAGCCGCACGCCGGCAAGATCCTGCTCAACAACGAAGAGCTGAAACTGGTGGCGAACAAGGACGGCGCACTGAAAGCTGCCGATCCGAAGCAGCTGCAACGCATGCGTTCGCGCCTGTCGATGGTGTTCCAGCATTTCAACCTGTGGTCGCACATGACCGCGATTGAAAACATCATGGAAGCGCCCGTGCATGTGCTCGGCGTACCCAAGTATGAAGCCCGCGAAAAGGCTGAGTACTACCTGAACAAAGTCGGCGTGGCTCACCGTAAGGACGCCTTCCCGGGGCACATGTCCGGCGGCGAACAACAGCGCGTGGCGATTGCCCGTGCGCTGGCGATGGAACCTGAAGTGATGCTCTTCGACGAACCGACCTCGGCCCTCGACCCGGAACTGGTTGGCGACGTGCTGAAAGTCATGCAGGCGCTGGCTCAGGAAGGCCGCACCATGGTTGTGGTGACCCACGAAATGGGCTTCGCCCGTGAAGTGTCGAACCAGCTAGTGTTCCTGCACAAAGGCGTCGTCGAAGAAAGCGGCAACCCGCGCGAAGTGCTGGTCAATCCGCAGTCGGAGCGCTTGCAGCAGTTCCTGTCGGGTAGCCTGAAATAAAACAGGGCTGCCGTTGTGCACCAGATTAGGTCATGCTTCGCGATCCGAAGCCTGACCCAAATCCGCTGTGGGAGCGGGCTTGCTCGCGAAAGCGGTGTGTCAGTCAACATCATTGCTGTCTGAACCACCGCATTCGCGAGCAAGCCCGCTCCCACAATGGATCTGCGACAGTTTCGATTACGGGCTAGCATTGGCCCATGCCTTCATCACCGTTGTTCGTTTCGGATTGCCCGCCCATGACTGCCCATCGAATTGGTTTCCTGATTTGGCCCAGCACTAAAGCGTTGACGCTGGCGCTGGCAGAGGAGGCCTTGCGTGTTGCTCAGCGGGTGCACCCGGACGTGGTTTACGAACTTTCGTTTCTGCAGGCCGAGCCGCCGGCCGACGGCGCCTGGCAATTGCCCGGTGAGCCTTGGGCCGGCAAACTGGAAAATTTCCAGAAGCTGTTCTTGCTCGCCGATGAGCCGCCGACCACGCTGGCGCCGGCACTCAGCAGCGCGCTCAAGCAACTGGTGCGTGCTGGCTGTGTGATTGGCGGTTTGTCGGCCGGTGTCTATCCGTTGGCGCAACTCGGTTTGCTCGACGGTTATCGCGCCGCCGTGCACTGGCGCTGGCAGGACGACTTCGCCGAGCGTTTCCCTAAAGTCATCGCCACCAGCCATCTGTTCGACTGGGACCGCGATCGCCTGACCGCCTGTGGTGGCATGTCGGTGCTTGATCTGCTGCTGGCTGTGTTGGCCCGCGATCACGGTGCGGAGCTGGCCGGTGCCGTGTCGGAAGAACTGGTGGTCGAACGTATCCGCGAGGGTGGCGAGCGCCAACGCATTCCGTTGCAGAATCGCCTCGGCTCCAGCCATCCGAAGCTCACCCAGGCGGTGCTGCTGATGGAAGCCAACATCGAAGAGCCGCTGACCACCGACGAAATCGCCCAGCACGTGTGCGTGTCTCGCCGGCAGTTGGAGCGGATCTTCAAGCAGTACCTCAACCGTGTGCCGAGCCAGTACTACCTGGAACTGCGCCTGAACAAGGCCCGGCAGATGTTGATGCAGACCAGCAAGTCGATCATCCAGATCGGCCTGTCCTGTGGCTTCTCCTCGGGGCCGCATTTCTCCAGCGCCTATCGCAATTTCTTCGGTGCCACGCCACGGGAAGATCGCAACCAGCGGCGCAGCAGCAGCCCGTTTGAATTATCGTCAGTGCCACCCGAGCGCGGTTAGGCTCCGTCGGACTCTTCGGAAGAATCCGTTGATACGGTCGGTGTGCCTGAACGACTGCCGGCATTGGAATAGTCAGAGCCTTCAACCTCGCCGGCTTGTCCCGCCCATTCTGGTAATCCACCGCCTGCGCGTAGTCTTGCCAGGTTCTGATCGGCCAGAATCTGCTTGGCGGTTTCGGAAAGGTCATTGCCGGTAAAAACGAAGTGCGTATTTTTCCGGTTCGCCAGCTCCTCAGGCAGTTCCCTGATGTGGTTATAAGACAAATCGGCATACCTCAAGTAGGGGCGATCGAGTATTCCTGGCGGGAGTTCTTTCAGCAATGTTCTGCTCAGGTCGAGCCAGGTCAGCGCCGTCATGTGGCGCAGGTCGGGTGTCTGCTTGAGGTAACTGCCACGCAACGTCAGGCTGCTTAGATTGTTCATTCCACCCAGTGCGCTCACGGTTTGCGGGGTGAGGGTGATACCGCAGTCCGACAGGCTGAGGGCTGTCAGATCTGTCATGCGTAAGACCACCTCGGGGATGTTCCCTAGCAGATACCGCTGGATCGTCAGCGATCGCAAATGGGGGAAGTGAGCAAGGAATTGACCGAGTTGGGGAACAACTTCAAGGTCGCTGCATATCAGTTTCACTACCATGATATGGCCGAAATCCGCCGACAGCGCAGGTAGTTCTCCCCGCAAAGGCAGATTGAACGAAAATTCTGACTCTGCCCCGCCCTCCGGGACGATCCGCCGCCAGCACTGCTCCAGACGCTCTTTGAACTGTTGGCGGTTGGCTGCCTCCCGCTCGAGTCTGAGGCCCTGCACCGGCTCGCCCGTAAGGTTGTCGAGCGGGATCAGGTTGGCCCACGCTTCGAGATCACTGGATAGCGTGGCAATCTCGGTCTGTCGGCGCACCAGCTCCGCACGTCCCTCAGCCAGCGTGCCGGGCAGGCTGTAGACAATGTCGCTCAGGCTTTGCGGGCTCGAACGGGGGTATAGCCTGTGTGCCAGCTCGATGTCCTCAGCCTCGATCGAAACGCTGAAGTCGCCGCCCTTGGTTTGGCGATAGTTTTTTATCAGGTCGCGTGCGGTCGGCGACAGCGGATTGTTGCTCAAGTCAAAACCCAGACTGACATCGCCGGGCAGCTCGAACAGGGCTTGCGGTAGTTCGGTGATGTTGTTGTCGCTCAAGATCGCGGTCCTCAGCCTTGGGTGCCCAGTCAACCCGGTCGGTAGCCGGTCAATCTGGGTGCTGGCGAGGTCGATGTATTTGAGGTTCGGCAGCAAGCTGATGTCCGGAGCGTGGCGCAATGGATTGTCGTACAGATCCAGCGATTCGAGTTGCGTCAACGAGGACAGTGCAGCCTGGCCTGTCTCATCGAAAACCATGCCGCAGTTGCTCAGTAACAGTGTTTCGACGCTGGGGGCGATATTTTCGGGGAATCGACCCAAGGCGAAGTCGCGCAACTCCAGCACCCTGACTCGGGTGAAGCCG
The DNA here is from genome assembly GCF_014268555.1 of Pseudomonas sp. SWRI111. NCBI lineage: Bacteria > Pseudomonadati > Pseudomonadota > Gammaproteobacteria > Pseudomonadales > Pseudomonadaceae > Pseudomonas > Pseudomonas sp. SWRI111. The sequence goes on from NZ_JABWQQ010000014.1 coordinate 148,862, forward strand.
CGCAGAAAAGCGTTAACGTCTTTTAATCCCTTGTTTCCTGTCAGTGCAAACTGAATAACGTGACTGAAGTCCGCCTCTATCGCCGGCAAATCGCCGTAGAACAACATGGCGGTGATCGGATTGTCGGGGCCATCGAGGTATCGATTGCGCCAGAATTGTTCGATTTGCTGACTGAACGTTCTCCTGTGTCCGAGCTGTATCGTCCGTTCAGCCATGCTCATGACTTGTCCATCAAGGTCGTACAGCGATGCTCGCTGCGACCAGGCGTCCAGGTCACTGTGCATCCGCGCGAACTCGGTGCGCCAGCGCAGCAGTTGCGCATGGCTGTCCGCCAGTGTGCCCGGCAGGCGATAGATAATGCGGATGGCATCACCGTTGCTCAACCCGGAGAACAGTGAGGTGACCAGGTTGATGTCGCCCAGGTCGGGCAGCACGCCGAAGTGCAGGTCGGTTTCGCGGTAATAGGCCTTGATGCGATCACGCGCCGTCGATGACAAGGGGTTGTTGCTCAGGTCCGTGTCGTCGGCAAGATCCATGTTCAGGGCGAAGAAGGTTTCCGGCAGTTCGGTGATCGCATTGCCGTCGAGATTTGCTGTGCGCAGGTTGGGGTGCGTGGCGATGCCGTTGGGCAGCGTGTCGATTGCCGTGTCGGACAGGCGCAGGTCATTGAGCAGCGGCATGTTGGCGATGTCCGGAGCTTGGCCCAGCGCGTTATGGCTCAGGTCCAGGCGCTCCAGTTCAGACAACGACTCCAGTACTGATTGCCCTTGCGCTGTCAGCGTCAGGTTGCAGTTGGCCAGGGTGAGGTCCTTGAGTTCCGGCAGGCTGGAGAGGGTCTGCGGTATTTCGCCGAGGGCGAAGTCGTGCAGTTGCACGATGTCCACATACGGGAATTGCCCGACAAAGGCGCCCACTGCGGTAGCGTCTGGATTGCCGCGCAGGGTGATTCGGGCCACGTGATCGAAATTGGCACGCAGCACAGGCAGATCGCCCTGGAACGTCAGGGTCGCCTCGAAAACATCATCGCGTGCATCGGCGTCGGCCGAGAGGCTGCGCCAGAAACTCACCAGTTGTTGCGCGAAATCCGCTCGCGAGGCGCGGTTGGCCTGCATTTCGGCAGCGCTGAGCGTCGCGCCGATCACCGGGTGGTGAGTGGGTACCTGATCGGCCCATATGTCCAGATCGGCCTGCAAGTCGCGCAGTTCTTCGTGCCAGCCCATCAGTTGAGTACGGCTGTCGGCAAGGCTGCCGGGGAGCGTGTAGATCAGATCGGTGGCGGTGACTTTGTCCAGGCTGGGAAACAACTGCCGGGCCAGGGCGATGTCTGCCGGGTCGGCCAGTACGTCGAAGTCCTGCCCGGTCTGGCTGTGGTAGGTTTTGATCCGGTCGCGCATCGCCGCACTCAGCGGGTTGTCAGCGAAATCCATGCCGTTGGCGCGGGTGGCCGGCAGTTCGAACAAGACGTCGGGCAGTATGCTGATCAGGTTGCCGCTGAAATTGGCGACTTCCAGCCCGGAATGGTCCGCCAGGCCCGCTGGCACGTGCGCCAGGCCCGTGTTGGACAAGTCGATATGGCTCAGTTCGGGCAGCAGATTGAAATCGGGAAACGTCCCCAGCGGGTTGTTGCTCAGGTCCAGTATGGTCAGGTTGGTCATTGACAGGAGTCTGGCCTCGTTTTCCGGTGTCATCACCACCCCGCAATCGTTCAGCTTCAGCGTGTGCAGCTCGGGCAGATCGAGAATGGACAGGGTGCCCGGGTCGAGGTCAAGGCGGCGCAGATCCAGCAGCGTCAGGTTCTGAAAACGTTGCAGGAACGCCAGCATGCCCGAAACGTTTTTATTGCCACGTAGTGTCAGATTCAAGACATGACCGAAGTCCGCATCGAGTAGCGGCATGCCCCCCATGAAACCGAGCGTCGCCTCCAGAGCGATGCTTCTGGTGAAAGGGGGGAACGACCATCTTTCGCGCCAGAAGCTTTGCAATTTATCGCTGAACGCCGCCCTGGCAAGCAGCTCACTGGTCTGCTCATTGATGTTCAACGGCTCACCGGTCGCCGGAGCGTGTTGCGGGACGTCCCTGATCCAGTCCGCCAGATCGCTTTGCAACCGGCTGAATTCGGTTTCCCAAGCGGAAAATTGCGCACGCCCTTGCGCCAGTGAACCGGGCAACTGGTAAATCACCTCGACCGCGTCATCAACGCTCAGTGAAGGGAAGAGGGTGATCGCTTGATCGATATCCGTTTGTTCAGGCAATACCCCGAAGTGCTTGTGGGTCCGCCGATAGTAGTTTTTGATCAGATCCCGGCTGGTCGGGGACAGTGGATTGCCCGCAAGACTGAAACCGTCGGCGAGGGTGCCGTTCAGGTTGGACAACGCCTCGGGAATCTCTCTGATCTGGTTACCAGCGAAGCGCCCGGTGACTAATCCTGGATGCTCCAGCAAGCGATCCGGAAGGACGCTGATGCCGGTGTTATCGAGGTTGAGGTAACCCAATGCCGGCAGCTTGTGAATATCTAGCGGCCCGCCGAGCGGGTTGCGCGCAAGGTCCAGAAAGGACAACTGTGGCAGTGACTCCAGGAGCGAGCGGTTCGCGGGACTCATGGTGATGCGGCTGTTACGAATGACCAGACGCCGCAGTGCCGGCATCGACGCCAGGGCTTGGGGCAAGTCCGGCAGGTGAAGATTGCGCGCTTCGACCGATATCAGCTGTGGAAACCTCTGCAAAAACGGATCGATGGCACGGGTACTGACGCTGCCATCGATCACCATGGATCTGACATGGCTGAAGTCGGCGCGCAGCGCAGGCAGATCACCGGTAATCGGGTCGCGAATCTGTAGCGCATAACCATAGACGTCGCGGGTTTCCCGGCGCCAGCAGCGTTCCAGTACGTCCCTGAGGGCGGCGCGGCTGCGCTGGGCGGCACGACGTTCCGTGGGCGTCAGCCGCCGTCGGGTGTGTGGATCGGTGACCGGGATATCGGTTTCCCAGCGCCGCAGGGTTGCGCTCATTTCGCTGAACTCGTTGCGCAGGCGCGCAAGCTCGTTGGTAAGACCTCGCGGGACTTGGGTGAACCGGGCCGCAAAGGCCCGGGCTTCTTCGATACTGAAACCGCGTAAAATCTCCTGGACCCGCGCGGCACGGGTCGGTTCTGGAAGCGAAGGTGCGTCAACGAAAGGCTCCATCTGCCTGTAGCCTTCGCGGCCCAGCAGGCGCAGTGTGTCGACCGTCGGTTCCGGCACCGGCTCCAGAGCAATCGCCAAGCGCAATTCACTGCGCTCAAGCGGTTGGGCGCGGATCGCGTTTTTAAGCTTGGCGGCCTCGCCGATTCCGATGTCCAGGGCCTGGCGCTCAGCGTCCGGCAGGGCGTAAAGAATGCCGGAATACAGATCCGTGGCCGAATGCAATTGCTGGCCGCGATCATCGAACGGCTGATAGCGGCCATCGCTCTGGCGCACCAGCACTTTTTGTTCTGGTGCGTCTGCACGGCCGGTACTGTCGAGCATCCTGCCCTCATACCTTCCGTCACGGATTTCCAGGCGTACGTCACCGCTCCAGCCTGGCACGTTCCTCAGGCTGTGCAGTGCCAGAGTGTCGGTGTCGGGATTGTTCACCGAGTCCAGCAGCAGGCCTTCATACGCTCGGGCGACGCGCACCTCCTCACTGGCCATGTCCAGCAGCGCTTGCTGGCGCGGGGGCAACTGGCCCTCGCTGATTTGCAGCAGCTCGTCGCTGCTGGTGGTGTCGAGCACTTCCTGGGTGACGCGCGGCGGCAGTGCCGGATCGTACTGGGCCAGCGCGGTGTGCAGGGGATCGTCGACTTGGGTTTCGGCCTGATAGCGCGCTTCGAACAGCGCACCACGTTGTGCCTTGGCCAGTTGCAGCAGCTGTGCGCGCAGCTTGCGGCTGCGCGCTTGCAGCGACAGTTCGGGGTCGCCGAAGTCTTCGCCGAGCAGGGCTTTGGCTTGCGCTTCGTCGAGGCTGCGCAGCAAGGTCTTGAGCAGGTCACCTTCCAACAGGTTGTCCTGGTGCAGGTCGGTGAACGGCAAGGTTTCGTCACTGGACGATTGCCACACCGTTGCGCCCTCGGCATCGAGCAGACGCAGACGTTGGTTGGCGGGCCAGCGGCCATGTTCGGCAAGCAGTTGCAACTGGGTCGCCGAATCGGCGGCGCAATACTGTTCGGGCTGATCGCTCGCCAGTTGGTCGATGAACACTTGCAGATCCCGATCGATCCGCCAGCGCGTGATGCTGTCGGCCAGCAGCGGCGGCATCGGTTCCCGATCGACATGCATTTTGCGCAGTGCGTTTTCGTTGTAGCCGCTGACTTGCAGGATCTGTTCGCGTTGCGCCGGGGTGAAGGTTTCCATCTCATGGCTGGTGCGGCGCAGCGTGGTTGCCTTGTCCCATTGCAGCGGCGTTTCGAGCTCCGTGTGCCAGGCGCCGTCGCCGTTGTGCCGCACCACCGGTTTGTAGGCGTTTGGGCGGGTAGGATGTTCGATGCGGTATTGGCCGGGTGTCGCGGATTGGCGCACGGCATAGTGCGCATCCTCCAGCGGCAAGATCTGTTTGCCCTGAACCTCATGCAAACCCAGTTTCGACGGTTTCGAGCCAGCGGGTGGCAGGGACTTTTGCTGATAACGGCTCAGGTCCGCATCCCAATAGCGGGTTTGCCCGTTGTCCAGTCTGACCGGTTTGAAACGGTCGATGAACGCGACCACTTCTTTGGGCAGGACTTTGCGAAATTCACCCACGGCAATCGCACCGCCGACGGCAAACATGCCCAGTTGCAGCAGCGAATCAACGGTGCCGATCAGGTGCTGGATCGCCTCGGCCGTTTGCCCTTGCGCCCACTCGACGATGCCTTCGAACACTTCGTCGAGAAACTGATAGGCCATGTACGCCATCATCATTTCCCCGAGCACCGGCACGAACGGCGCAATGACAAACGCGGCGGCCTGCAGGATGGTTGAGGCGATGCCGACAAGTGAGTCCCACAGCGCCCAGCGGGTTTTCGTGTCCACACTGGCCGTCGCCACGGCGATGACCCGGGCGTCGTTGAGGATCTTGTCCAGTTTGCTTTCGTAAAGGTGTTGCCACAGATCATTGCTGATCGGGGTCGAGTACAGCTGCAGATCGGGCTTGTCGAATGGCTCGTCGCGCCAGACCGGCTCTGAACTGCCACGCACCGGTTCATGCCACTTCACCCGTCCGAGACGAGCGTTGAGGGCGGCAAAGAACGCGCCGCGCTGTTCGTGATTGATGAAGCGGCTGAAGAATTTGCGGTAATCGGCCGAGCGCAACTGGTCGGTGAGCGCCTTTTCAAAGTCGGCCGAGGAGGCGTACTCCTTGACCGGATGCTGCGGATCGTCAGGCACGTAGGCGACGATGCGCGCCAGGCTGCCTGATTCGTCCGCGGTATCCGGTCCGGGGCCGAATATGATGGGGCCGGTGAGCGGTGCGGACATCATCGTCAAAGCGTGACACGACACGGGTTGCCTGGCGATGCGCAGATTCGGCACGCCATCGATCAGCGCATTGATGGTGCGAAAGTAAGTGGCACTGATGTCCCCGTTGATCCGGGCGAAGTGCAGGGCGGCCTTGAGCGCGGCTTTCTGGCTTTTGTCGACTTGTTTACGCAGGGCAGCGCCTTTCTCGGCGTCGGTAATGCCGAGGTGTTCGTCCAGATATCTTTTGTACTGCGCACCGATGTCCAGCTCCCGGCACATTGCGGTGAAGGCTTCGATACTTATTTTGGCCTTCACCCAGGGGAGCGTGTCGAACTGTCCGCTGGCCGAGGGTTCGGTGATAAACGTCGACGGGGCTTCAAAGGCGTTTTCGCGAGTCTCCTTTTCCTCGAAGTTGTGCAGCGCCGCGTCGAGCAGCGACAGCGTCCAGGTGCGGGCCCCGGTCTTGACCGGAAATATCGCCGCAGTCTGCGGAACATACAGGCGCAGGAAGGTCGATTTGACGTCCAGATCAAGATCGAAGCGGGCCTTGATCTCGGCCTTGAGCAGCGGCTCGGCAAAGGCGTTGACGTCCCGAAATTGCGCCAGCAGTTGGTCGACCTCGTTTTGCGCATTCAAGTGGCCGGTGTTCAGCGTGGTCAGCTGTGCAAGCCGGCTCGGCGAAACCGATTGCAGCTTGAGCGGGAGCGCAGGCCGGGTTTCTTTCAATGCCTGGCGCCGGGCGTTGGAGGATTTGCCCAGCCATGCCGGAAGGCTGAGCTGCCAGTGCAGATAGTGAATGTCAGGCTGGTGCCCGTTGGCGGAGTCGTTGCTTGATTGAGTTCGGTCAATCGATTGCATGGGCCAGTCCTTGGCGTTGGGAAAGCATCCAGCAAATCAAAATGTTGCCGCGCCCGTGCGGTACATATGTATGCCAGTGCCGCGCCCGCCAATTGATATCCTGCAAAGCCTGCCGCAAACCGGCGACGGCAGTTTAAACTGCGCCTTGGCGACGCTATATGTCGCATTGCCGTAAACCCGGGAAAATCCGGGGTTTGCGCTATAACAAGTTGTCGCTTGGCGACAAGGCCGGGCCGAAAACTGTCCTTACAATCCCCCCATCGCTCGCCAGTTTCAGGCGGGTGGCCCTCATCAGGAGACTCCGATGTCCGTTGAGCACGCTGCGGTACAACGCGCCGATTTCGACCAGGTAATGGTTCCCAACTACGCGCCTGCCGCTTTCATTCCGGTGCGTGGCGCCGGGTCCCGGGTCTGGGATCAGGCCGGCCGCGAGCTGATCGACTTCGCTGGCGGGATTGCCGTCAACGTACTGGGCCATGCGCACCCGGCGCTGGTCGGCGCACTGACCGAACAGGCGAACAAGCTGTGGCACGTGTCCAACGTGTTCACCAATGAGCCGGCCCTGCGCCTGGCGCACAAGCTGATCGATGCCACATTCGCCGAGCGCGTGTTCTTCTGCAACTCGGGCGCTGAAGCCAACGAGGCCGCGTTCAAGCTGGCCCGTCGCGTCGCGTTCGACCGTTTCGGCAGCGAGAAGTACGAAATCATCGCCGCGCTCAACAGCTTCCACGGCCGTACCCTGTTCACCGTCAATGTCGGTGGCCAGTCGAAGTATTCCGACGGTTTCGGCCCGAAAATCACCGGCATCACCCACGTTCCCTACAACGACCTGGCCGCGCTGAAAGCGGCAGTGTCCGAGAAGACCTGCGCGGTCGTGCTCGAGCCGATCCAGGGCGAGGGCGGCGTGCTGCCGGCCGAGCTGGCCTACCTGCAAGGTGCCCGTGAATTGTGTGACGCGAACGACGCGCTGCTGGTGTTCGACGAAGTGCAGACCGGCATGGGCCGCAGCGGCAAGCTGTTCGCCTATCAGCATTACGGCGTGACCCCGGACATCCTGACCAGCGCCAAGAGCCTGGGCGGCGGTTTCCCGATCGCGGCGATGCTGACCACCGAAGCGCTGGCCAAACATCTGGTGGTCGGTACCCACGGCACCACCTACGGCGGCAACCCGCTGGCCTGCGCGGTGGCTGAAGCGGTCATCGACGTGATCAACACCCCTGAGGTGTTGAACGGCGTGAACGCCAAGCACGACAAGTTCAAGACCCGCCTGCAACAGATCGGCGAGAAGTACGGCCTGTTCACTCAGGTCCGTGGCCTCGGCCTGCTGATCGGCTGCGTGCTGAGCGAAGCCTGGAAAGGCAAGGCCAAGGAGATCTTCAACGCCGCCGAACAGGAAGGCCTGATGATTCTGCAAGCCGGTCCGGACGTGATCCGTTTCGCCCCGAGCCTGGTGGTCGAAGACGCCGATATCGATGCCGGTCTCGACCGCTTCGAACGTGCCGCGGCAAAACTGACGCAAGCCTGATAGACCCTTCGGCGCCTGGAGTTTTTCAGGCGCCGATCAAATTTTTGATACCGGGCACGTTCAACTGTAGGAGTGAGCCTGCTCGCGATAGCGGTGTATCAGACACATCAATGTCGACTGATACACCGCTATCGCGAGCAGGCTCACTCCTACAAGGTCCGGTGTTTTTTCTGTGATTTTTTGAAGAGAAAAGGAGTGACACCATGCTGGTGATGCGCCCCGCGCAAATGGCTGATCTGGGCGAGGTACAGCGTCTGGCTGCGGACAGCCCGATTGGTGTCACTTCCTTGCCGGATGACGTGGAACGTCTGAGCGACAAGATCGCCGCGAGCGAAGCGTCGTTCGCCGCCGAAGTGAGCTTCAACGGTGAAGAGAGCTATTTCTTTGTCCTGGAAGACACGGCCACCGGAAAACTGGTCGGGTGCTCGGCCATTGTTGCTTCGGCCGGTTACTCGGAGCCGTTCTACAGCTTCCGTAACGAGACCTTCGTCCATGCCTCTCGCGAGCTGAAGATTCACAACAAGATCCACGTGCTCTCGCAGTGCCACGACTTGACCGGCAACAGCTTGCTGACCAGTTTCTACGTGCAGCGCGAACTGGTCGGATCGCCGTGGGCCGAGCTCAATTCCCGTGGTCGCCTGCTGTTCGTTGCCAGCCACCCGGAGCGTTTTGCCGATTCGGTGGTGACCGAGATCGTCGGTTACAGCGACGAGAATGGCGACTCGCCGTTCTGGGACGCCATCGGGCGTAACTTCTTCGACCTCAACTACGCCGAAGCCGAGCGCCTGTGCGGGCTGAAAAGCCGCACGTTTCTCGCCGAGCTGATGCCGCATTACCCGATCTACGTGCCGCTGCTGCCGGACTCCGCACAAGAAGCGATGGGCCAGGTGCACCCGCGTGCGCAGATCACCTTCGACATCCTGATGCGCGAAGGCTTCGAGACTGATCACTACATCGACATCTTCGACGGTGGCCCGACCCTGCACGCACGGGTTTCCGGGATCCGCTCGATCGCCCAGAGCCGCGTGGTGCCGGTGAAGATCGGCGAGCCGGTCAAAGGTGCCGGGCGCCAGTATCTGGTAGCGAACGCGCAGTTGCAGGATTACCGCGCGGTGTTGCTGGAGCTGGATTACGCGCCGGGCAAACCGGTGACTCTGGATCTGCAAGCGGCCGAAGCCCTGGGCGTCGGTGAAGGTGCCAGCGTGCGCCTGGTGGCGGTTTAACGCCTTAGCGAGTTTCACGGGTGGCGCGAGCGGCCCGTTTGAGGAGATAGCATGATTGTTCGTCCCGTACGCAGCAGCGATTTATCCGCGCTGATCGACTTGGCCCGCAGCACCGGCACCGGCCTGACTACCTTGCCGGCCAACGAAGAGCGCCTGACTCACCGGGTCGGCTGGGCCGAGAAGACCTTTCGCGGCGAAGCCGGGCGTGGCGATGCGGACTACCTGTTCGTGCTCGAAGATGACAACGGTCGTGTGGTGGGGATTTCCGCCATTGCCGGCGCGGTCGGTCTGCGTGAGCCGTGGTACAACTTCCGCGTTGGCCTGACCGTCAGTGCTTCGCAGGAGCTGAACATCTACCGCGAGATTCCGACGCTGTTTCTGGCCAACGACCTGACCGGCAATTCCGAGCTGTGCTCGCTGTTTCTGCACGCCGATTACCGCAATGGCCTGAACGGGCGCATGTTGTCCAAGGCGCGCATGCTGTTCATCGCCGAGTTCCCGGAACTGTTCGGCAACAAGATCATCGCCGAGATGCGCGGTGTGTCCGATGACGCCGGGCGTTCGCCGTTCTGGGAGAGCCTCGGTCGGCACTTCTTCAAAATGGAATTCAGCCAGGCCGACTACCTGACCGGCGTTGGCAACAAGGCGTTCATCGCCGAACTGATGCCGAAATTCCCGCTGTATACCTGCTTCCTTTCGCCGGATGCGCGCAACGTCATTGGCCAGGTGCACCCGGACACCGAGCCGGCACTGGCGATGCTCAAGAGCGAAGGTTTCAGCTATCAGGGTTACGTCGATATCTTCGACGCAGGTCCGGCCATCGAATGCGAAACCAGCAAGATCCGCGCAGTGCGTGACAGCGAAGCGCTGGTGCTGGCCGTGGGCACGCCGGGCGATGACGCCACGCCGTTCATCATCCACAACCGCAAGCGCGAAGATTGCCGCATCACCGCAGCGCCTGCGCGTCTGGCTGCCGGCACGCTGGTGGTCGATCCGCAGACCGCCAAACGCCTTCAACTCAACGCCGGTGATCAAGTGCGCGCCGTGGCGTTGTCCGCAGCACGGGAGTCGAAATAATGAATTCGCTATACATCGCAGGTGAGTGGCTGGCCGGTCAGGGCGAGGCCTTTCAGTCGCTGAATCCGGTGACTCAGCAAGTGCTGTGGTCGGGTGAGGGCGCTACGGCCGCGCAGGTCGAATCGGCGGTGCAGGCAGCCCGTCAGGCGTTTCCGGGCTGGGCCCGTCGTACGCTGGACGAGCGCATCAGCGTGCTTGAGGCCTTCGCCGCGTCGCTGAAACACCACGCTGACGAGCTGGCTCGCACCATCGGTGAAGAAACCGGCAAGCCGTTGTGGGAATCCGCGACTGAAGTGACCAGCATGGTCAACAAGATTGCTATCTCGGTGCAGAGCTACCGCGAGCGTACCGGCGAGAAGAGCGGTCCATTGGGCGATGCCACTGCCGTGTTGCGGCACAAGCCGCACGGCGTGGTCGCGGTGTTTGGCCCTTACAACTTCCCGGGCCACTTGCCCAACGGTCACATCGTGCCGGCGCTGCTGGCCGGTAACAGTGTGCTGTTCAAGCCTAGCGAACTGACACCGAAAGTCGCCGAGCTGACCGTCAAGTGCTGGATCGAAGCGGGGCTTCCGGCGGGCGTGTTGAACCTGCTGCAAGGCGCGCGCGAAACCGGCATTGCGCTGGCGGCGAATCCGGGCATCGACGGCCTGTTCTTCACCGGTTCCAGCCGTACCGGCAATCATCTGCACCAGCAATTCGCCGGGCGTCCGGACAAGATTCTCGCGCTGGAAATGGGCGGTAACAATCCGCTGGTGGTCGATCAGGTCGCGGACCTCGACGCGGCGGTGTACACGATCATTCAGTCGGCATTCATTTCCGCCGGCCAGCGCTGCACCTGTGCGCGCCGTCTGCTGGTGCCGCAGGGCGCGTGGGGCGACAGCCTGCTCAAGCGTCTGGTGGAAGTCAGTGCAACGATTGAGGTCGGTGCATTCGATCAACAACCGGCGCCGTTCATGGGCTCGGTGATCTCCCTCGGCGCGGCGAAAGCGCTGATGGATGCGCAGGAGCAACTGCTGGCCAACGGCGCGGTGTCGCTGCTGGCAATGACGCAGCCGCAGGCGCAGTCGGCGTTGCTGACGCCGGGCATTCTCGATGTGAGCGCTGTGGCCGAGCGTCCGGACGAAGAACTGTTCGGGCCGTTGCTGCAAGTGATCCGCTACGCCGATTTCGCAGCGGCGATCAGCGAAGCCAACAACACCGCTTATGGGTTGGCCGCAGGTTTGCTCTCGGATTCCGAAGCGCGTTATCAGCAGTTCTGGCTGGAAAGCCGCGCCGGCATCGTCAACTGGAACAAGCAACTGACCGGCGCCGCGAGCAGCGCGCCGTTCGGTGGCGTCGGTGCCTCGGGCAACCATCGCGCCAGCGCCTACTACGCGGCGGATTACTGCGCCTACCCGGTGGCGTCGCTGGAAACGCCGAGCCTGGTGTTGCCATCGGCCCTGACGCCTGGCGTGAAGATGGCGTAACGGCCGATCGCGAGCAGGCTCACTCCTACAGTGGAATGCATTTCCATGTAGGAGTGAGCCTGCTCGCGATAGCCGCGACGCGGTCTGACTGAATTGTTACCTGAAGCCTATAACAACAGATTCTCGTGGAGCCTCGCTGATGAAATCCTATGAAGTCAATTTTGACGGTCTAGTGGGGCCGACCCATAACTACGGTGGTCTGTCCTACGGCAACGTCGCCTCGCAGAGCAACAGCCAGCAATCCTCGAATCCGAAGGAAGCGGCGCTGCAAGGCCTGGCGAAAATGAAAGCGCTGATGGACATGGGCTTCCAGCAAGGCGTGCTGGCGCCGCAGGAACGTCCCGACGTGGCCGCGCTGCGCCGTCTGGGCTTCAGCGGGACTGATGCGCAAGTGATCGAGCGCGCCGCCAAAGAGGCCATGCCGCTGCTGGTCGCCAGTTGCTCGGCGTCGAGCATGTGGGTAGCCAACGCCGCCACGGTCAGCCCGAGTGCCGACACAGCCGACGGTCGCGTGCACTTCACCGCGGCCAACCTCAACTGCAAATACCACCGCAGCATCGAGCACCCGACCACCAGCCGCGTGCTCGGTGCAATGTTCGCCAATCAGCAGCACTTCGCCCATCACGCCGCATTGCCAGCGGTGGCACAGTTCGGCGACGAGGGCGCGGCGAACCACACGCGCTTCTGCCGCGAGTACGGCGAGGCGGGCGTCGAGTTCTTCGTGTTCGGCCGCAGTGCGTTCGACAACCGTTTCCCGGCACCGCAGAAATACCCGGCGCGCCAGACCCTCGAAGCCTCGCAAGCCGTGGCGCGTTTGCACGGTCTGCGTGACGAAGGCGTGGTCTACGCGCAGCAGAACCCCGATGTGATCGATCAGGGCGTGTTCCACAACGACGTGATCGCCGTGGGCAACGGTGAAGTGCTGTTCTATCACGAGGACGCGTTCCTTGAGACCGACAAGATGCTCGCCGAGCTGCAAGGCAAGCTCGCCAAGGTCGGCGGTAACTTCCAGTCGGTGTGCGTGCCACGTTCGGCAGTCACCGTCGATGACGCGGTGCGTTCCTACCTGTTCAACAGCCAATTGCTGTCGCGTCCTGATGGCTCGATGCTGCTGATCGTGCCGCAAGAGTGCCAGGCCAACGAACGTGTATGGACTTACCTGCAAAGCCTGACCAGCGCCGGCGGCCTGATCCGCGAGGTGAAAGTCTTCGATCTCAAGCAAAGCATGCAGAACGGCGGTGGCCCGGCGTGTCTGCGTCTGCGCGTGGCGCTGAATGAAACCGAACTGGCGGCGGTCAATCCAGGGGTTATCATGACCGCCCCGTTGTACGGTTCGTTGACCGCATGGGTTGAAAAGCACTACCGCGACCGCCTGAGCGAAACCGATCTGACGGATCCGCAGTTGCTGCTTGAATGCCGGACGGCATTGGATGAACTGACGCAAATCCTTAAACTGGGCGCGGTTTATCCTTTCCAGATCAATTGATGGCCGGCGCGTCGCCTGAACGCGACGCGCGGCGTGTCACCCCAAGAGAGTAAAAACATGAGCGATTCCCTGCAGCTGATCCTTGAAGACACCGACGGCACGCAACTGCAAACCTCGTGCACCCGCGTCGCGGTCATGTGGCAAGGCAAAGAGCTGTGGATTCAGCAGGATGGCCGCGGCCAGTTGCTGATCGGCGTGGACGTCGAGGAAGGTGACGACGAGTACGCCAACCTGCTGCTGCGCCCATTGGCGACTAATCTGGTAAGTCTGCAACTGGAAATGGAACCGGCTGACCTCGGCGCTGACGAGGATCATGTACACGGCCCGGATTGCAACCACGACCACTAAGGAAACCGCTCTATGCTCGCCCTCGGCAAACTGCTTGAACTGACCCTCGCCGGCCGCGAACCGGCGGAGAAGACTCAACTGACTGTCGAAGGCGTGCGCATGCGCTGGTTGAGCGAAGGGGCGCTGGAAGTCCGGCCCCCGGAAGCGCGCGACAATGGCCTGGACCTGCTGCTGTCGGCAGGCATTCATGGCAACGAAACCGCGCCGATCGAGTTGCTCGATCGGCTGCTGCACGACATCGCCCGCGGCGACTTGAAGCCGCGCGCACGCATTCTGTTTCTGTTCGGCAACCCCGAGGCGATTCGCAAGGGCGAGCGCTTCGTCGAGCAGGACGTCAATCGGCTGTTCAACGGCCGTCATGAACAAAGCAGTGGTTCGGAAGCTTTGCGCGCCTGTGAACTGGAGCGTCTGGCAGCGAGTTTTTTCAGCAAACCCGATCGCCAGCGTCTGCACTACGACCTGCACACGGCGATTCGCGGCTCGAAGATCGAGCAGTTCGCCTTGTACCCGTGGAAAGAAGGGCGTCAGCATTCCCGCCGCGAACTGGCGCGCCTGCGCGCGGCCGGCATGGAGGCGGTGCTGTTGCAGAACAAACCGTCGATCGTGTTCAGTTCCTACACTTATGACAAGCTCGACGCCGAGGCTTTCACTCTGGAACTGGGCAAGGCGCGACCGTTCGGGCAGAACGACGGCGTCAACGTCTCGCTGCTGGAAACCCGTCTCAAGCAGATCATCGAAGGCACCGAGCCGGAGTCGGAAGAGGAAAACCTGGACGGCTTGCAGCTGTTCAGCGTCGCGCGGGAAATCATCAAACACAGTGATGCGTTCCGCCTCAACCTGCCGCAGGACATCGAAAACTTTTCAGAGCTGGAAATGGGCTACGTGTTGGCCGAGGATCTGGCTAATACCCGCTGGATCATCGAAGAGCAGGGCGCACGAATCATCTTCCCTAATCCCAAAGTCAAGAACGGCCTGCGCGCCGGCATCCTGATCGTCCCGGCCACCGACGAAAACCTCGCCTGAGCCAATCTTGGCCTGGCAAATACCCAATGTGGGAGCGGGCTTGCTCGCGAAAGCGGTCTATCAGCGCCTTATGTGCTGACTGATACACCGCCTTCGCGAGCAAGCCCGCTCCCACATTTTGGTTCGATGTCGGTCGTTACACCGCCACTGCCCGCGGCTCCGTACGCCGCAATGCACGAATCTTCTGCAGCGTATCCGCGCAAGTCCGCGCCGCTTCCTGACCCTTGTGCACAAAGTGCTCGAAGAAGAACTTCTGATGCTCTTCACCCGCATGGAAGTGATGCGGGGTCAGCGATACCGAGAACACCGGCACTTCGGTTTCAAGCTGCACCTGCATCAGGCCGCTGACCACCGATTGGGCGACGAACTCGTGGCGGTAGATGCCGCCGTCGACGACCAGGGCTGCCGCGACGATGCCGGCGTAACGGCCGGTCTTGGCCAGCAGTTTGGCGTGCAAGGGCATTTCAAAGGCGCCGCCGACTTCGAAGAAGTCGATGTCTGATTCCTGATAACCCTGGGCGATCATTTCGGCGACGAAGCCTTTGCGGCTCTGGTCGACGATTTCCTTGTGCCAGCAAGCCTGGATGAACGCGACGCGCTCGCCCTGCGGGTGTTTGCTTTTGCTGTCGATAGCGGTGGGTTGCATGTTCTGACTCCTGTTTGTGTGAAAAACAGGGCGTTATGAATCGAAAGGGATTCAAGGGTACGAACGCACGCACGAATGCCCGCGGACGGCCCTTTGGCGTCAATCCCGTTCTCTCTTCATCCGGACTATGACCGTCGGCCCCGGAATCACACCGGGTCTGCTGACCTTGCCGCCGCTCACCGACCAATGCCGGGTGCGTCGCCAAGCGCTCGCGGGCTATGCGCATTGCGCGCAATTACCGCCGGTGGGGAATTGCACCCCGCCCTGAGAACGTTTTTTGCCGCCCATAAGCCGGGCGGCGGCAAGTTTGTAACACATATTTTCCAGCCGTGCACACAACCTGTGGGAGCGAGCCTGCTCGCGAAAGCGGCTTCACATCCAACGAATATGCTGACTGTTACTCCGCTTTCGCGAGCAGGCTCGCTCCCACATGGATTGTGCTTTTTTCTGAGGGTGGTGATTTTTCCTCGTTGAAGGCTTGATTAATCCGCCCGATGACCGCAGTAATCCCACTTCACAAAGGGATTCCCCCTGCTACCAGAGGCCAGGTTCATGAGCGTTATCGATCTTCGCAGCGACACCGTTACCCAACCGACTCCCGCCATGCTCGATGCCATGACCGCAGCGGACACCGGTGACGACGTTTACGGCGAAGATCCGACGGTCAATCGTCTGGAGGCCGAATTGGCCAAGCGTCTGGGTTTCGCTGCCGCACTGTTCGTGCCGACTGGAACCATGAGCAACCTGCTGGGCTTGATGGCGCACTGTGAACGCGGCGACGAATACATCGTCGGTCAGCAGGCCCACACCTATAAGTACGAGGGTGGCGGTGCGGCGGTGCTCGGTTCGATTCAGCCGCAGCCGCTGGAGGTACAGGCTGACGGCTCGCTGGATCTGGAACAGGTGGCGGCAGCGATCAAACCCGATGACTTCCATTTCGCCCGCAGCCGCCTGCTGGCACTGGAAAACACCATGCAAGGCAAGGTGCTGCCGCTGGACTATCTGGCGCGTGCCCGACGGTTCACCCAGGATCATGGCCTGCAATTGCACCTGGACGGCGCGCGGTTGTACAACGCGGCGGTCAAGCTCGGTGTCGATGCGCGGGAGATCACCCAGTATTTCGACTCGGTGTCGGTGTGCCTGTCCAAAGGCCTTGGTGCCCCGGTCGGTTCGGTGTTGTGTGGCTCAGTCGAACTGATCGGCAAGGCGCGCCGGTTGCGCAAAATGGTCGGCGGCGGCATGCGTCAGGCCGGGTTGCTCGCGGCGGCGGGCTTGTACGCGCTGGATCACCATGTCGAGCGTCTGGCCGACGACCACGCTAATGCCCAGCGCTTGGCCGATGGTCTGCGTGAGGCCGGTTTCGTCGTCGAACCCGTGCAAACCAACATGGTTTATGTGCAAATGGGCGACAAGGCCGAAGCGCTCAAGGCCTTTGCCGGCGAACGCGGAATCAAGCTCAGCGCCGCTGCGCGTTTGCGCATGGTCACGCACATGGACGTCAATCGCGTGCAAATCGAGCAAGTGATCGCGACATTTATCGAGTTTTCGCGCCAGTGACAGCGTCAGCCGTCCAATTGAGCGTTTCTATCGTATAAACACGCTGTACCCCGCGCGCAGGGCCGATATAATGCGGCCCTTTGCCGTCGCTTCGTCTGTAGACGTTTCGAACAGGCCTTTGGCCGCAGCCTCCGTGGAAGAACCTAATGAAAAGCGCAGAAATCCGTGAAGCCTTCCTTCGCTTCTTCGAAGAGCAAGGCCACACCCGTGTAGCCTCCAGCTCTTTGATTCCGGGCAACGACCCCACCCTGCTGTTCACCAACGCGGGGATGAACCAGTTCAAGGACTGCTTCCTGGGCCAGGAAAAACGTGCATACACCCGTGCCACCAGCAGCCAGAAATGCGTGCGTGCCGGCGGCAAGAACAGTGACCTGGAAAACGTCGGTTATACCGCGCGTCACCACACGTTCTTCGAAATGCTCGGTAACTTCAGCTTCGGCGACTATTTCAAGCACGAAGCGATTACCTTCGCCTGGACCTTCCTTACTGGCGTGCTGAAGCTGCCAAAGGAAAAGCTCTGGGTCACTGTCTACGCCACTGACGACGAAGCGTATGACATCTGGACGCAAAAGATTGGTGTCCCGGCCGAGCGCATGATTCGCATCGGCGACAACAAGGGCGCGCCTTACGCATCCGACAACTTCTGGACCATGGGCGATACCGGCCCGTGCGGCCCGTGCACCGAGATTTTCTACGATCACGGCGAACACATCTGGGGCGGCCCGCCGGGCTCACCGGAAGAAGACGGTGACCGTTACATCGAAATCTGGAACAACGTGTTCATGCAATTCAACCGCACCGCCGATGGCGTGTTGCATCCGTTGCCAGCGCCGTCGGTGGACACCGGCATGGGCCTGGAGCGGATCAGTGCGGTGATGCAGCACGTCAACTCCAACTACGACATCGACCTGTTCAAGAACCTGCTGAAGGCTTCGGCCGAAGCGATCGGCTGCGAAAACGGCGATCAGTCTTCCTTGAAAGTGGTGTCCGATCACATCCGTTCCTGCGGTTTCCTCATCGCCGACGGCGTGCTGCCGTCCAACGAAGGTCGCGGTTATGTGCTGCGCCGGATCATTCGTCGCGCCTGCCGTCATGGCAACAAACTGGGCGCCACCGGCAGCTTCTTCTACAAGATCGTCGCGGCGCTGGTCGCCGAGATGGGCGAAGCTTTCCCGGAGCTGAAAAAGCAGCAGAGCAACATCGAGCGCGTGCTCAAGGCCGAAGAAGAGCAGTTCTCCAAGACCCTGGAACACGGCCTGAAAATCCTCGAACAGGATCTGGCCGAGCTCAAAGGCACCGTGGTGCCGGGCGATGTGGTGTTCAAACTCTACGACACCTACGGGTTCCCGATGGACCTGACCGCCGACATCGCCCGCGAACGCGGCCTGACCGTCGACGAAGTTGGTTTTGAGCGCGAGATGGAAGCCCAGCGTGTTCGCGCGCGTTCGGCCAGCTCGTTCGGTCTGGACTACAACACCCTGGTCAAGGTTGATGTCGCCACCGAATTCACCGGTTACGCGGCCACCAGCGGTTCGGCGAAAATCGTCGCTATCTATAAGGATGGCCAGTCGGTAGACGTTCTGAGCGAAGGCCAGGAGGGCGTGATCGTCCTCAATCAGACCCCGTTCTACGCCGAGTCTGGCGGTCAGATCGGCGACTGCGGTTTCATTCAGGCCGGCAACAGCCGTTTCGACGTGCGCGACACCACCAAGACCGGCGGCGCGTTCCTGCACCACGGCGTGCTGGCTTCGGGCAGCCTGATCATTGGCGCGCCGGTGGAAACACATGTCGACGCTGAAGTGCGTCACGCCACCGCGCTGAACCACTCGGCCACCCACTTGCTGCATGCAGCCTTGCGCCAGGTGCTGGGCGACCACGTGCAGCAGAAAGGCTCGCTGGTCGACAGTCAGCGCCTGCGTTTCGACTTCAGTCACTTCGAAGCGATCAAGCCGGAACAGATCAAGCAACTGGAAGACATCGTCAACGCGGAGATCCGCAAGAACTCCGCGGTTGAAACCGAAGAAACCGACATCGAGACCGCGAAGAACAAAGGCGCGATGGCGCTGTTCGGCGAGAAGTACGGCGACAGCGTGCGCGTACTGAGCATGGGCGGCGATTTCTCCGTCGAGCTGTGCGGCGGTATCCACGCCAACCGTACCGGCGACATCGGCCTGCTGAAGATCATCAGCGAAGGCGGTGTGGCCTCGGGCGTGCGTCGTATCGAGGCAGTCACCGGGGCGCAAGCACTGGCCTACTTGAACGCTGCCGAAGAACAACTCAAGGAAGCGGCCAGCTTGGTCAAGGGTAGCCGCGACAACCTGATCGACAAGCTCTCGGCTGTGCTGGAGCGCAACCGTCTGCTGGAGAAACAACTCGAGCAGTTGCAAGCCAAGGCAGCCAGCGCTGCGGGCGACGATCTGTCGGCCTCGGCGGTGGACGTCAAGGATGTGAAGGTGCTGGCCGCCCGTCTGGATGGTCAGGATGGCAAGGCGCTGCTGGCGCTGGTCGATCAACTGAAAAACAAACTCGGCCGCGCAGTGATCCTGCTCGGCAGTGTCCATGAGGAAAAGGTCGTACTGGTTGCAGGCGTAACCAAGGACCTGACTGGCCAACTCAAAGCCGGTGATTTGATGAAACAGGCTGCTGCGGCAGTGGGCGGGAAGGGCGGTGGTCGTCCGGACATGGCGCAAGGTGGCGGGGTTGATGCCGCCGCGCTGGATGGCGCGCTGGCGCTGACCGTTCCATTCGTCGAGCAGGGTTTATAAGACGGCCCGCCGGGTCCGCAGTCTAGTGGCGGATCCGGCGGCTGTTCGAAAGATTATTGGGCGCCCTTCATGGGCAGAGGCGGCTTTGAAATGGCTTTGATCGTACAGAAATTTGGAGGCACCTCGGTCGGCACTGTCGAGAGAATCGAGCAGGTCGCCGACAAGGTTAAGAAATTCCGCGATGCCGGCGATGACCTGGTGGTTGTGCTGTCTGCAATGAGCGGCGAAACCAACCGTCTGATCGATCTGGCCAAGCAAATCAGTGGCGAGGCGCAACCGGTTCCACGTGAACTGGACGTGATCGTTTCCACCGGTGAGCAGGTGACGATTGCCCTGTTGGCCATGGCGCTGATCAAGCGCGGTGTGCCGGCGGTGTCGTACACCGGTAATCAGGTGCGGATCCTGACGGACAGTGCCCACAATAAAGCGCGTATCCTGCAGATTGATGACCAGAAAATCCGGGGTGATCTGAAAGCCGGACGCGTGGTGGTTGTCGCTGGTTTCCAGGGCGTCGACGAGCACGGCAATATCACCACCCTCGGGCGTGGCGGTTCCGATACGACAGGTGTGGCCCTGGCCGCAGCACTGAAGGCGGATGAATGCCAGATCTACACCGACGTCGATGGTGTCTACACCACCGACCCGCGTGTCGTGCCGGTCGCTCAGCGTCTGGACAAGATCACCTTCGAAGAGATGCTGGAAATGGCCAGCCTCGGTTCCAAGGTCTTGCAAATTCGCGCGGTGGAATTCGCCGGCAAGTACAACGTTCCGCTGCGCGTACTGCACAGCTTCAAGGAGGGTCCGGGCACCCTCATTACTATTGATGAAGAGGAAACCATGGAACAGCCGATCATTTCCGGCATCGCTTTCAATCGCGATGAAGCCAAGCTGACCATCCGTGGCGTGCCAGACACCCCGGGCGTGGCGTTCAAGATTCTCGGCCCGATCAGTGCCGCGAACATCGAAGTCGACATGATCGTGCAGAACGTCGCGCACGATAACACCACCGACTTCACCTTCACTGTGCACCGCAACGACTACCAGGCCGCACAGACCGTGCTGGAAAACACCGCTCGCGAGATCGGTGCCCGGGAAGTGGTAGGCGATACCAAGATTGCCAAGGTCTCGATCGTCGGCGTCGGCATGCGTTCCCACGCAGGCGTGGCCAGCCGTATGTTCGAATCCCTGGCCAAGGAAAGCATCAACATCCAGATGATCTCGACCTCGGAAATCAAGGTGTCCGTGGTGATTGAAGAGAAATACCTGGAACTGGCCGTGCGCGCCCTGCACACGGCTTTCGAACTGGATGCTCCGGCCCGCCAGGGCGAGTAATTCCAATTCTGTGAAGGGCGCGGTCTGACCGCGCCCTTTATTTTTGAATGGCGCGAGCCCCTGAACTGTTCTTTTGCTCGCGCTGGTCAATACTCAGGCATGTAGGGCTACGATCGCTCCGGTTGTAGGTCGGGTGCCTTTTTTTTGCAGACTGTTGTCCCTGAACTGAAATGCATGAGGAGAAAGGTATGCTGATTCTGACTCGTCGGTGCGCAGAAAGCCTGATTATCGGTGATGGCGAAATCACCGTGACCGTGCTCGGCGTTAAAGGAAACCAAGTGCGTATCGGCGTCAACGCCCCGAAAGAGGTTGCCGTGCACCGTGAGGAAATTTACCTGCGTATAAAGAAAGAGAAGGACGAAGAACCAAGCCATTAATTTTTATCGATTTTTATGTTTGCAAACGGGGAAGAAGCTGGTTAATATACGCCCCGTGTTGCGGAGAGCTGGCCGAGTGGCCGAAGGCGCTCCCCTGCTAAGGGAGTACACCTCAAAAGGGTGTCGGGGGTTCGAATCCCCCGTTCTCCGCCATTATTTGCTTAGTACGTCGTAATCTGGCTTTTTCTGTAAGTTGTTGAAATTATTAGAAAAAGTGGTTGGCATAGAGATTAGACGGCCTATAATGCGCGGCAACAAATGCACTCGTAGCTCAGCTGGATAGAGTACTCGGCTACGAACCGAGCGGTCACAGGTTCGAATCCTGTCGAGTGCACCATTTAAGAGTTGGTTGCAGCAATGCAGGTAACTCGGCTTCATCCAGTTGTGGTCTGGGCTAAAAACACAAATGCACTCGTAGCTCAGCTGGATAGAGTACTCGGCTACGAACCGAGCGGTCACAGGTTCGAATCCTGTCGAGT
>NZ_JABWQQ010000140.1:0-252 GCF_014268555.1 Pseudomonas sp. SWRI111
ATTCAGACAACCATAATTTTAGTTTACACTGAACTACTTAAATATGTAAGTCTTTTACAACGAAAAACCCCTCTAGATAGAAAAAGAAGAACGAAGGGTTATTAGGACAGCATACTGTGAGACTAAGTGAGGAAGGTATTGTAGAAGAAACCGTTAATGGACAAACAAAAGTGACTTGGGTAGGTTTTGTTGATGTGAGGAAAGGATGAACACAACCTTTACATTTATAATAGTGCTGTTTCGGCATATATT
>NZ_JABWQQ010000141.1:0-250 GCF_014268555.1 Pseudomonas sp. SWRI111
GCAGAACAATTTGGAACGATGGCGACAATCTATCCAAATCGTGTGGATTTAGGGCTTGGGAGAGCTCCTGGAACGGATATGCTAACCGCAAGTGCCTTGAGAAGATCGCAAAAGGATTCTGTCTATACGTTTCCAGAGGATGTTAATGCTCTTCTGACATATTTTGGGTCAGAAGAAGATCAAGGGTATGTAAAAGCCCATCCAGGTGTTGGAACCAATGTACCGATTTACATTCTTGGTTCTTCCACAG
>NZ_JABWQQ010000142.1:0-250 GCF_014268555.1 Pseudomonas sp. SWRI111
CCTTTAACACCTTAAATGCAACCTTACTTAAAGCAAAGATAGCTATTAAATTGATTACCGTCATTAACCCCATAAATAAATCAGCTACATTCCAAACCATTCCTAGTTTTGCTACTGCACCGATAATTACAAAAGCAATCGTTGCAAATCGGAATATATTTAACACAGCTTTATTCTTCGTAATAAACTGAATATTTGTTTCCCCATAATAGTAACTCCCTACAATTGAACTGAAAGCAAAAAGTAAAAT
>NZ_JABWQQ010000143.1:0-249 GCF_014268555.1 Pseudomonas sp. SWRI111
GTAAAGCACTTAAAGATGCAGTGAAATAATAATTACATACAATAATAGTATTTCACTAAAACCGCGAAATTATCGCGGTTTTTTTATGCGATTTTTTAGAAGAAACGAGATAAAACTTAGTACTCAAAATGAGTAGATAAATTTGATTAAGAGAGAAAATTCTTTCCTAAGTAGCTATTCTATCCCTTTACATTCTCTTGTGATATAATATTTAGAATATGTGATAGAAATGGAAAAGCTCTTTTATAG
>NZ_JABWQQ010000144.1:0-247 GCF_014268555.1 Pseudomonas sp. SWRI111
GCGGTAGTTCAGTCGGTTAGAATACCGGCCTGTCACGCCGGGGGTCGCGGGTTCGAGTCCCGTCCGCTGCGCCATATCTGTTTCAAGGACCACTGAACGCCTTGGAACACCGAAGTCAGCCGTTGGTTGAGTCGGAATCGATAGCAAAGACCCTGGTCGAAAGACCGGGGTTTTTTGTGTGTGCGCCAGGCATGGCGCGTTGCGCGTAAGCGCAACCAGCTTGGCTGTGGTGGCCTCGCTGGTGACT
>NZ_JABWQQ010000145.1:0-247 GCF_014268555.1 Pseudomonas sp. SWRI111
GGTTTATGGATTAGGGGGAAATGCAAAGGAAGATTCAGCTATAACAAAAATATTTGCTGCAAAAGGAAGACCGTCTGATAATCCGCTTATCATACATATTGCAAAACGAGCGCAATTAGTTGAATTAGTAGAAACAGTACCAGCAACAGCGGAAAAGTTAATGGATGCCTTTTGGCCTGGCCCACTAACTATTATTTTTGAAAAGAAACAAGGGGTGTTATCAGAAGTAGCCACTGCAGGTTTATCC
>NZ_JABWQQ010000146.1:0-246 GCF_014268555.1 Pseudomonas sp. SWRI111
TGTTTTCTCCTTGGAGTGAAACTTAATTGCGTTCTAAAACGTATAAATAGATAACAAATAGAAAGATAGGAGCATGTTAATGGTGTTTTTCTATTAATTATGACAGCCTTTTTTACAAAATATATGCCAAAAGGTAAAAATGGAACCGGAGTATTTAAAAGATAATGATCTAATAAGAAGGTCAATTACTTATGAAAAACAAAATTTTAAACTTCGTTGTTCTTGCACTGATATTATCAGCAATGG
>NZ_JABWQQ010000147.1:0-246 GCF_014268555.1 Pseudomonas sp. SWRI111
CAAAAGGAAACTTCCATTAGTGTAACAACTGAAAAACGTAAAAATATTGATCCAGCAAATTATCTTGTCATCGAAAACACACATAAACCTATTATCTCTAAAGATGATTTTCATGTTGTTCAACAGTTAATCGCTGAAAGAAAACGTAAACGACCATATGCTAAAAAACACCTCTTCACAAATATTTCCTTTTGTGCTGGTTGTGGTAAGAGTATGCACTATAAGGCCAATCGTAAGGGATATATT
>NZ_JABWQQ010000148.1:0-245 GCF_014268555.1 Pseudomonas sp. SWRI111
AGTGTGGGAGCCAGCCTGCTCGCGAAAGCGCAGTGTCAGTCGCAGATGCGTTGACTGACGAAACGCCTTCGCGGGCAAGCCCGCTCCCACAGGTTTCGGCAGTGTGTTCGCGATAGCGGCAACACTAAAAAACGATGTGGGAGCGAGCCTGCTCGCGAAAGCGCAATGTCAGTCGCAGATGCGTTGACTGGCCTGACCCCTTCGCGGGCAAGCCCGCTCCCACAGGTTTCGGCGGTGTGTTCGCG
>NZ_JABWQQ010000149.1:0-245 GCF_014268555.1 Pseudomonas sp. SWRI111
GTTAAAAAGAGGAGGAGATTTTATGCAAAATCATTTCATTTATTCACATGATATGAGAAGAATACGTCCTGGCTTTGGAATCGGAAGACCTGGTTTTGGAATTGGAAGACCTGGTTTCGGGTTTGGCAGACCTGGCTTCGGATTCGGTGGAGCTGGCTTAGGACTCGGCTTAGGCTTACTAGGTGGTTTCGCAACAGGCGCATTACTTGGCCCAGCTTTATTTGGAGGATTTGGTTATCCAGCAT